>NZ_JBQHWS010000053.1:0-23752 GCF_052063845.1 Blautia sp. HCP3S3_D9 | reverse complement strand
GTATATTTTTGAACCAGTAGGGATGTTTTACTAAGTTTTTACTAAAGAGAGGAATCCCTAGCACGAATTTAGAAAAGTAACATATAGTATGACCTTATTAATTGGTAGAACAATTAGTAAGGTCCTTTTTTATTTCAAGGAGGTTCAAAATGAAAAGTACAGCGTTAGGAGCAGAAAACATTATTTTTATCAGTGATGCACATGAAAAATTCTACTATGAAAAATTACAAGAAGTACGGTATCAGGATGTGTACCATAAGGCATTGTGTTATTGTCTGGGTATTAATGGAGATACCAGAAAAAATGCTGACAGAATTTATAATTTTAAAACGGGGTCTGTTAAAACGAAATGTTTACATGAAGGATGGCAGACAAGCGGTAGCTTAAAAGTGGTAAGGATGGCATTTAATCTGTACTGTAACAGCACGCCAAGCGTTTGGGATTATGAAGATGCAGAGGAACAGGTAAACGAGTGCAGACAGTATACAGTAGAGGATATCTTCTGCTGTGCATATGCACCATATTTTTGGCAGGCCATACAGATCCGTTATCCGGAATATGTAGTGTACAATCAAAAGTTACATGCCATGCTTGGAGGAATAGATTAATGCTGAAAGTGAGACTGATGGGAACAAAAAATGATATTGCATGGTTTCAGAAAATCCTGCAGCGTCATCCTAAAATTGAAGTTATGGAATTATCGGAACTTTATTCCAATAAAGGGACGAGCAAATATTATAGAGCTTATGCTGAAATTGAAAAAAGTAATGTAAATAAAAAATAGTAGAAATACAGGAGAATTATATCATGTGCAAAATAATCGCAATCGCAAATCAAAAAGGTGGAGTAGCAAAGACTACAACAACTATTAATCTTGGAGTAGGACTGTCTAAGGTTGGAAAACGTGTAATGCTGATAGATGCTGATCCACAGGGACATTTGACAATGGGACTTGGTTTTCCAAAGAACTTAAGGGTAACATTGAAAACAATGATGGAAAATATCATTATGGGATTAGAATTTGATCCCAGGGAAGCAATTTTACACCATGAGGAAGGAATAGATGTAATTCCATCTAATAAACTTCTTTCGGGAATGGACATGTCATTATTTACGGTAGAGGACAGAGAAAAAGTCTTAAAAGAATATCTGGAACTTTTGGAAAATGATTATGACTATATCCTGATTGATTGTATGCCCTCGTTGGGAATGATGACAATTAATGCGTTAAGTGCAGCTGATAGCGTTTTGATTCCGGTGCAGCCTCAATACTATGCGGCAGATGGCCTCATGGAATTACTGAAAGTTGTGAAAGGCATTCATCAGAGATTTAATCCTGATTTACAGATTGAAGGGATTCTGTTTACAATGGACAGCAGTCATTATAATAATTCAAAGAGAAATAAGCAGGCAGTACGAGATGCTTATGGAGCAGAGATTATAATTTTTGATCAGACGATTCCAAGAACAGAAGCTCTTGCCGAAACTGCATCAGAAGGTGTCAGTATTTTTTCTTACGATGCAAAAGGAAAAGGTGCGTACAGTTATCAAGCACTTGTCCAGGAGGTGTTGAATCATGCGTAAACCTAAGAAAGAAATTCAGCTTACTTCTTATGATGAATTGCTTGGAATCAATGAAGCCGAACAGAATACTCTTAATCAGATTGTTGAAGTGCCATTAAATGAGTTACATCCTTTTAGAAATCATCCATTTCATGTAAATGATGATGAAAAAATGGCTGAAACAGTAGAAAGTATCAAGAATTATGGCATCTTAAATCCTGCATTGGTACGTCCTCGCGCAGAGGGAGGATATGAACTGATTGCTGGTCACAGGAGAAAACGTGGTTGCGAACTGGCTGGAAAAAGTAAAATGCCAGTACTCATACGGAACTATACCGATGATGAAGCCGTAATCGTTATGGTGGATTCTAATATACAGAGAGAAAGTTTGCTTCCAAGCGAAAAGGCATATGCTTATAAGATGAAGATGGATGCAGTAAAACATCAGGGCATAAAAGACGAAAACGCAGCTTCTGTTGACAGTGCAGATCTGGTTGGACAGGCTGCCGGTGATAGTGGAAGAACCGTTCAGCGTTACATACGCTTGACCTGTCTTATTCCGGAATTGCTGAAATTGTTGGATGAAGGAAAGATTAATTTTACAGTAGGTGTTTCATTAACCTATTTATCAGAAACGGAGCAGATTTGGGTGAAAGACTGCATAGTGTCTGGAGCAAGCTCTGTTACAGGTTCAATGGCAACAAAACTGAAGCAATACAGCGGTGAAGGTAAACTGACAGAATTAGCGGTACAGCTTATTCTGAATGAAAAGAAAACAGAGACAGGAAAAGTTACTTTAACTGAAAAGAAAATACGAAAGTATTTCCCAAAGGAATATAACAGAGAACAGATTGAACAGGTTATCTATGAACTGCTTGATAACTGGAAGAAAAGCCAATAACGAGGGAAGGAGAGAAAGCAAAATGGCAAAATCCGAAAGCACAAAAATAGAGTTTGGTTATTTTCACGATTATGAATCGGAACAGTTTGCTTTTTACCGTATTCCCAAAGTATTATTCACAGATGAATATTTCCGTAATCTGTCCAGCGATGCAAAGGTTCTTTATGGGCTGATGCTGGACAGAATGGCTTTGTCTATCAGAAATAATTGGGTGGACAATGAGGGGAAAGTTTATATCATATTTACATTGGAACAAGTGATGGAATATATGAACTGCGGAAAAGACAAAGGTGTGAAAATTCTTGCAGAATTAGATACTGATAAAGGAATTGGTTTGATTGAAAGAGTAAAGAGAGGATTGGGAAAACCAACAATTATTTATGTAAAGAGCTTTGTATATAGAAAAGAAAAAGTATTAGATTCGGCAGAGAATGATAACCGAAGTCAAGAAGTCGGAAAAGCCGAAGTCAAGAGTTCGGAAAAACCGAAGTCTGGAGTTCTGGAAAGTCGAAGTCAAGAGTTCGGAAAAACCGAAGTCTGGAAGTCGGAAAAATCGAAGTCTGGAGTTCGGAAAAACCGAAGTACAGAAGTCGGAAAAACCGACCCTAATAATACTAATTATAATTATACTGATATTAGTAATACTGACAGAAGTAATACTGATCTTATCAATCTTTCAGATTCTTCCGAACAGCAGTCAATGGATTTGATGGAAGAGATGAAGCTATTCCAGATGAATACTGCACTTGTAAAAAGAAATATTGAATATGACTGTCTTGTACAACGATGCAGATTAGGGGAACAGCAACAGTTGGATGAAATTGTGGCACTAATTGTGGAAACAATCAGCATAGAACGGGAGAATATTACAATCAGTGGAGTGAAATACCCATATCAGTTCGTAAAAAGCAGATTATTGTTGCTGGAAGAAAGCCACATAGAGTATGTACTTGACTGTCTGCATGAGAATACCAGGGAAGTAAAGAACATAAAAGCGTACTTGCTTACCTGTCTTATGAATTCAATAACGACAATAGGCAATTATTACCAGGCAAAAGTAAATCATGATATGTACGGAGGTGGCATATGAGAGGAAAAGAAATTATAACAAAATTGATAATTCCTGGTGCAATAGCTATGATTATCTGCTTAATTGTTCACCCTATGTGCATGAATGGTGAAATATTAGACTGGAGAAAATTATTGCTTTTTGTGGGAATACCTTTCGGAATCCAGAAAATGTTTTTGTTGGTCGTTCCAAGAAATGTGGGGACAGGGGAAATGCTTGGTTTGGTGGTACTTAAACTGATGGTAGGAAGTTTGATTGGAATAGGGGTTCTTGCCTGGAGATTATTAGCTGTAGCAGGCATTTTGCTAAAAAACGGCATTTCTGGAATTATATGGATCATAAAAAGACTGAAAGAAATGGTGATCAAAAATGAGCGAAAAGCAACTGGAAAAATTGTATTATAGCATTTATCCAATGAATCAATGTGAGACACAAAGTAAAAGTTATGAAGAGACAAAGGAACTGTGTGAAACATTAGAAAAGGAAATGATAAGTCTAATGAGTCCGGATCTGCAGGCAATGTTTGAGGATTACAAGGAATATACTTTAAATCTTAAACAAACAGAACAGAGAGACGCTTACATAGATGGATTAGCGTTTGGGATTCGCACAATTTCGGAAGCCTTTTTACATGAGAACAAAAATAGAATATGGTGATTGAAAAAGCAGTCTGTCAAGGCTGCTTTTTCTGTACCGCTTACATAGGAGGATGAGATGTGATTGATTTGATAATTATTATTATGGCAGGAATAGTGCTTTTGTTTTTGCTGTCTTGTTGCTTTATGGTTGCAAGGCTATTGGATGAGGAAATATCTATGTATGGATATGAAGGAAAAGAAAACTGGGAAAGGGAACAACTTCCCGACAAATTGTCGAGAAGTTCAACAGATGAAAGACATGGAGATAAATGAAAAGATTCGTTATTTTCGGAAACAGAGAGGGCTATCGCAGGAGCTGCTTGCAGAACGAACAGGAATTAATGTGAATACAATTCGGAAGTATGAAATAGGCATACGAAAGCCGAAAGTAGAACAATTAAAGAAAATTGCGGATGGACTTGAAATTAGTGTAATAGAATTTTTGAATATTGAAATAGAAAATGAAGCGGACTTGATTGCTATGCTGAAAAAAATCAGTCCGTTTTTTAAGTGGGACGGATTGCTTCATGTATTGGAGGGGGAAAAGTTTTTATGATTGGTGTAGGAAGTGCATTGATATCACTGTTTCTGGTTTTGGTTTGTTATTCATTAACACTGACAGCGAAAAGAGCAGATGAAAACTTATTGATGATCTGTGAACAGAATCAGAAAATTGAAAAAGAGAAAGGAAAGCAAGAAATGGAATCAAAGAGAGACATTTTGAGAGTGATTGAAAAAGAAATCAAAAAAGGAAGTGCGCCAGTTGCATTTGCGGGTTTGGGGTTTTCCGAGGAATGTTATCATTTGGTAGATAGTCAGGCTAAGATGAACCAACTTTTAGATTATTTTTTTCGCAATGAAGAATACGCAGCTTTGACAGATCGGCAGGTGAAAAGTAATATCTATGCAGAAATGGGCAAAAGGCTGAATTTCCGTAGTGCCAGATCTAATCGAGACAGAAAGAATATGGAGGTAGCGGCGAAACGATGGATTAAGAAAAAGCATCCAACATTTGATGGTGATGTATATGTCGAAAATATCCGGTGTTTTCTGGATATTTCCCGGGAAGAGTTAGAAAAACGTAAATGTACTGTTAATGAACAGGATATCACAGCACTTATTTTCAGTCAGAAACATCTGGAAGCATTATATCTGCAATGCCTTATGCACAGGCGAAACGCAATGCAAGAGGTCCCAGAATTAAAAGGTTTGTCAGAAACGTGCAATCGGATTTATAAATTGCAGGATGTAGATGTATTATTTCAGTGTTTACTGATGGATCAGATGGATTGGGAAGAAGGAAAGTTGTATGTGCAATTCAGTACTGTATATTTATTACTGAGTTTAAGAAATAAATGACAGAATAAGTATGATTGGTTATAATAAAATAAATTGACAAATAAGTAGAGGGAGGGTCTGATGAATAAAGAAGATCATTTTATAGATACAGATAAATTGGGTGATGTGTTACTTGAGTTTTCAAAAAAAATAAGTCGTTTCTCACAAAATATACCAGATACTTTATTTGGAAGTTTGACAGAATTTTTAAAAAATATACCAGATGATGTTAAGAATACGCAACTTTTTGCAAACGTTCAAAAACTAAGTAATTATGATTTGAATTATGAAGATGTCTGGTGGTTGGTAGACAGTTATGGGCTTATTGATAAAGAAGATGCGGAAGAAGAACTTATGGAGTATTATGAGCAAGAAAATAAATTACATTGTTATATAAAAAGTATTATAAGCAATCCGTCCATAAGTGAACGTGAAAAATTAGTAATATTGTTATCACATATAGAACCGTTAATATATAATACTTTAAATTACACGAAACAGCCTTATTCAAAAGTGAAACAAATAGTAAAACGAATGTCTATAGATGAAAATGAGGGAATGTCTTCTGAGGGTGTGGGAAAACTTTACGTTATGGGAATTACATATGTAGTGTTTGCAAATACTGACGCTTATACAAAGGAAATTGATAAAAGAATTCCGTTTAGAAATAATATTCTGCATAATGGAATTGTTGAATATGGAACGGATGATATACATAGTGCATATGAGTTGTTAGTTGAGTTCATTTCAATGCTGGTATTCATAAAAAAACAGCTTATTAATGAAAAAACGAAATAGAGAATTTGTAGCCGGTTGGTCCATTTTATTAGAAATTGGAATCAGCCGGCTTTTTATATTTTAAAGAGTACTTCTCGACAATTTGTCGGGAAGTGGAAAGGAGCCAAATTCCAATGAAAATATATCTCCCCCATCTGTTAGTTCCACCATAATTTGCTGATCGGAATCGAAAGGAGGCGTGCAAATTGCAGGAAGAAGTTACACAGAAAACAATCGCATTGTCGGTTAAAACTGCAAGAGTGACTGCCGACGTGTTAAAAAATATGCTGCGGAAGTATCTGTCAGGACAGAAGCAAAAGGGAAAGAATCCTTACAAGGTTGGAAAACAGTCATACAAAGAACTGAAAAGCCAGGGTTCTGGTTTATCCAATATTGAAATCACAGATGGAAATATCAAGTCTTTTGAGCGTGTGGCGAAGAAATACCGCTTAGATTTTGCCTTGAAAAAAGACAGTTCGACCAAGCCACCGACTTACTATGTGTTCTTTAAAGGGCAGGATACAGAAATGATGAATCTGGCATTTAAGAAATATTTGGGTGTACAGATGAATAAAAAGGATAAACCATCTATTATGAAAAAACTTATGCACTTTAAGGATGCTGTGTCTAAAGGAAAGAACAGAGAACGAGCAAGAGAACAGCAGAAAGACAGAGGGCAGAGTTTATGACGGAGAAAAAACAGCAGCATAAGAAGAAAAGAGGAAAAGTTCAGCATATCAGAGGCTCTCCGAAAAAGAGAAAAATATCTGGAAAAGCTTTTTTTTCTTCAGAGAGTATCCCAGGAAAAATTCTTGCGGATGTGAAAAATCGGATTACGGATAAGGCAAGTGAATTGAAGAGGGCAGATCAGAAAAAGCTGTTTTTAGCTAATTTCCCCTATTTGATGTTTGCTTATTTTTTCAATAAGATTGCCTGGCTGTATCGGGTAAACACCGGAGCAACTTCCTGGGATAAATTTATGAACACTATTACTTATTTTGAACTGGCGTTTCGGAATCTCTGGCCAAGCTTGAATCATATGGATCTGTTTTGGGGAATTACAGGAGGCGTGGCTGTAAAGTTTATTATTATTTACCGCACGAAAAATGCCAGGAAATATCGGCTGGGTGTGGAGTATGGTTCTGCCAGATGGGGAACAGAAAAAGATATACGACCATATGCTGATCCTGAATTTGAAAATAATATTATTCTCACAGAAACAGAGAGTCTTACTATGTCAAGCAGACCAAAGAATCCGAAATACGCCAGGAATAAAAACATTCTGGTAATTGGCGGTTCCGGTTCTGGAAAAACCAGATTTTTTGTAAAGCCTAACATTATGCAGATGCACAGCTCTTATGTGATTACTGATCCAAAGGGAACTGTGCTTCTGGAAGTTGGCAGTATGCTGGCAAAAGGCAGTCCAATGACGGATGAGAATGGAAAAATCATGCGGGACAAAGAGGGAAAAGTTATATATGAACCGTATAAAATCAAAGTTTTGAATACAATTAACTTCAAAAAATCCATGCACTATAATCCATTTGTATATATCCGCAGTGAAAAAGATATTCTAAAACTGGTAACAACCATTATTGCTAATACCAAAGGTGAAGGGCAGCAATCAGGTGAGGATTTTTGGGTAAAGGCGGAAAAACTCTATTATTGTGCCCTGATTGGCTATATCTGGTATGAAGGCAGGGAAGAAGAAAAAAATTTTAATACTCTGTTGGAAATGATCAATGCGTCAGAAGCCAGGGAAGATGATGAGAATTTCAAGAATCCAGTAGATCTGATGTTTGATGAACTGGAGCAGAAAGACCCGAACCATTTTGCGGTAAGGCAGTACAAAAAATACAAGCTGGCCGCCGGTAAGACAGCAAAATCTATTCTGATCAGTTGTGGTGCAAGACTCGTACCCTTTGATATTGCGGAACTGCGGGAGCTTATGAGTTATGACGAACTGGAACTGGATCTGGTTGGTGACAGGAAAACTGCATTGTTTGTTATTATTTCAGATACCGATGATACCTTTAATTTTATTGTTTCTATTATGTACACACAGCTTTTTAATCTGCTCTGTGACAGAGCTGATGATGTATATGGAGGCAGACTTCCAATTCATGTGCGGTGTCTCCTGGACGAGTTTGCGAACATCGGACAAATTCCTAAATTCGAAAAACTGATTGCTACGATTAGAAGCCGGGAAATCTCAGCTTCTATTATTTTGCAGTCAAAGTCTCAGCTTAAGGCAATTTATAAGGATAATGCCGATACCATCGAAGGGAACTGTGATACGACCTTATTCCTGGGTGGAAAGGAAAAAACGACATTAAAGGAAATAGCGGAGATTTTGGGAAAAGAAACCATAGATCTTTATAACACATCGGATACGAGAGGCAGTCAGCGGTCTTATGGAATGAACTACCAGAAAACAGGAAAGGAGTTGATGAGCCAAGATGAAATAGCAGTCATGGACGGGGGAAAATGTATTCTGCAGGTGAGAGGTGTCAGACCATTTTTCTCAAATAAATACGATATTTGCAAACATAAAAACTACAAATATCTGTCCGATTATGACAAAAAGAATACCTTTGATATTGAAAAATATCTGAGTACTAATCTGATACTGAAACCAGAGGATGAAGTGGAATTGTATCAGATGTAACTTCTCGACAAATTGTCGGGAAGTGGATCATGGGAGGAAATCATGAATAATTTGGAAAAAAGGAACAGTCGGTATCCATCGACGAAAATGAATATACCGACTGTACGTGTGAGGTATTTTCCAAGTAGAAAATCCTATGCTTAGTGTAGCACAAAAGGCAGGGTTTATATAGTGTTTTCTTCCCTTTCTGGAAAAAATCTAAGAAAGGACTGGAAAATGTAAGTTTTCCAAAGGTACACTTATGGCATTTTTTACAACGGCAATTACGACCTTAAAAACATTGGTTTGTGCGATCGGAGCCGGACTTGCAGCCTGGGGAGTGATCAATCTGCTGGAAGGATATGGAACAGACAATCCGGGTGCAAAGTCACAAGGAATAAAACAGTTGATGGCGGGCGGTGGCATCGTACTGATTGGAATAAACCTGATTCCACAGCTTGCAACTTTGTTTGGATAAATAAATGGGTGGAATAACCGAAAAAATAACAGAGTTCATAAAGGATCTGCTAACAGGCTGGATCACATCAAACCTGGATACCATGTTCACCGATGTAAATACCAAAGTAGAAACGATTGCTACAGAGGTTGGGAAAACACCCCAAAATTGGAACAGTGGCATTTTTTCCATGATAAAAAATCTGTCGGATAATGTCATTGTCCCCATTGCGGGGATGATTATTACATTTGTACTGTGTTATGAGCTGATTTCCATGATTATGGAAAAAAACAATATGCACGATACGGATACGTTTATGTTTTTCAAATACATTTTTAAGATGTGGGTAGCGGTATATCTGGTTACTCATACTTTTGATATTGCGATGGCAATTTTTGATGTAGCGAATCATGTGGTATCCAATGCTGGCGGTATGATAACCGGTTCCGCATCTATTGATGTTACAGAAGCATTGAAAACGCTTCTTGAAACGCAGATTGAAGATATGGGAATCGGAGAATTACTGGGGCTTGGTCTGGAAACGATGCTGGTCAGTTTATGTCTAAAAATCATATCAGTCCTGATTACCGTCATTTTATATGGACGAATGATAGAAATATATCTTTATGTCTCTGTGGCACCTATTCCGTTTTCAACATTTACGAACAGGGAATGGGGAAGTATTGGAAATAATTACGTGAAGGCATTATTAGCGTTGGGATTCCAGGGATTTTTTATGATGGTATGTGTTGCGATTTATGCAGTTCTGGTAAATGCTATTACAGTTGCGGATAATCTTCATACAGCTATCTGGTCAGTTGCAGCATATACAGTTATTTTATGTTTCAGCCTGTTTAAGACCAGTTCCCTGGCAAAATCAATCTTCAATGCACATTAGGAGGAAACAAGAATATGGCATATGTTCCAGTGCCGAAAGATTTTTCAAAAATAAAGACAAAATTAGCACTGAATTTAACTAAAAGACAAATTATATGTTTTTCTCTGGCAGGAATTTGTGGTGTTCCGGTCTATTTGCTGACAAAAGCAGGACTGGGAACAGATGTGGCAGCAACGCTTATGATCATAGTGATGCTGCCATTTTTCTTTTTTGCAATGTATGAAAAGGATGGATTTCCAGCAGAGAAAATATTGCTTCACATTATCCGGCAGAAATTTTTAAGACCTGGAATCAGGGTCTATCGTTCCCAAAACTTATATGACCGGATTATAGAGTACGATAAATTAGAGAAAGAGGGTGCATGGCTTGAGAAAAAGGCAAAAGAAGCCAGGGAAGCGAGAAATCCGTTCCATTTCCTTAAAAAAGCAGACCGAAAAAAATAAGAAACAGAAAACCGGACTTACGAAAGAAGAAAAAAAGCGTCTGAAAGAACTTCGGATGATAAAAGCGGAGAATCAGAAGAAGAGGAAGCCTTTTACAGCGCAGGATACGATTCCATATAAGGAAATATATAAGGATGGTATCTGCAGGACAGATGATAACTATTATTCAAAGATGGTGCAGTTCTACGATATAAATTACCAGTTAGCGCAGAATGATGATAAAGCGGCTATTTTTGAGAACTATTGTGAGTTCCTGAATTCATTTGACAGCTCTGTTGAGGTACAAATTACATTTCTTAATCAACAGGTGAATTTTGATGAGTATGCAAAAAATATTGATATTCCAGAGCAGGATGACTGTTTCAATGATATTCGGAAAGAATATTCGGATATGTTGAAAATGCAGCTTTCCAAAGGAAATAATGGGCTTGTAAAAACAAAATATATTACATTTTCCATTAAGGCGGATAATCTGCGAAATGCAAAATCCAGGCTGGAGAGAATTGAAGCCAGTGTATTGAATAATTTTAAGGTGATGGGAGCCATGGCAGAGCCTTTAAATGGGGTAGAACGTCTGAAAATTCTGCATGATGTGATGAATATGGACACAAAAGAATCTTTCCATTTCCATTATGGGATGGTTGCAAAAACAGGTCTGCAGACAAAAGACTTTATTGCACCTACCGGATTTGATTTTCGCAATGACAGCTATTTTCGGATGGGACAGACTTTTGGATGCGTGTCATATTTACAGATTACATCACCAGAACTTACGGATAAACTGCTGGCAGATCTGCTGGATCTGGAAGAGAATCTTATCATCAATATGCACCTGCGTCCAATTGATCCCAAGGCAGCTATTAAAAGCCTGAAAAGTACGCTGTCAAATATTCAGAAAATGAAAATTGAAGAACAGAAGAAAGCGGTCAGAAGCGGATATGATATGGATATTATTCCAACGGACATTTCTACATACGGAGAGGATGTGGAGGGATTGCTCAATGAAATCCAGTCCAGGAATGAGAAACTTTTTGAACTTACTTTTTTGCTGATGAATACAGCGGACAATAAGAGAAAACTGGACAATATTGTGTATCAGACTGCAGGAATCGCCCAGAAATATAATTGCAATATACGGAGACTTCAATATCAGCAGGAACAGGGACTTGTGGCATCACTACCACTGGGAATGAACCAGACTGGAATACAGAGAATTATGACTACGACTTCTACAGCAATCTTTGTTCCGTTTACCACACAGGAACTTTTCCAAGGCGGTGAAGCTCTTTACTATGGCTTAAATGCACTGTCAAACAATCTCATTATGGTGGATCGGAAACGATTGAAAACACCTAACGGCCTGATTTTGGGTACTCCTGGTTCCGGTAAGAGTTTTGCAACGAAAAGAGAAATTCTCAATGTTTTCCTGATTACAGACGATGACATTATTATCTGTGACCCGGAGGGAGAATATTTTCCGCTGGTAAATGCCTTAAATGGTGAAGTTATTAAAATCAGTGCAAAAAGTAATGATTACATCAATCCTATGGAAGTGAACCTGGATGTTATTTATCATCCGGAGAAATACAGGATTAATGGCGATGTGGAGGATATTGATACCATTATTGCTGATAAAGCAGAGTTTATCACATCTTTCTGCGAGGTCATTATGAAGAAACCTCAAAATGCAGAATTAAATGGTGATGAGGTTTCCATGATTGACCTGTGTGTAAAAGACATTTATAAAAAATATCTTTACAATGATCCAAAACCGGAAAATATGCCGACTTTGCAGGATTTCTATGAACGTCTGAACTTTTATGCACCAGATAAACCAGCAGCACAGAACATTGCCAACAGTCTGCAGTTGTATGTAACAGGATCGCAGAATGTATTTAACCATCGAAGTAATGTCGATACGCAGAACAGAGTGGTATGCTTTGATATTCGGGAACTTGGAACCACACTACGAAAAGCAGGGATGTTGATTGTCCAGCATATGGTTTGGACAAGAGTATCACAGAACCGCAGTCGCAGGAAATCAACCCGTTATTATGTGGATGAATTTCACCTTTTGCTGAACCAGCCACAGACTGCTAATTATTCTATTGAAATGTGGAAGAGATTTCGTAAGTGGGGTGGAATCATTACAGGAATCAGTCAGAATGTAACAGATTTTCTTGGCTCTCTGGCAGTAGAAAGTATTGTGGGAAACAGTGATTTTATCCTGATGTTAAATCAGCACAGCGGGGATCAGAAGATCCTTGCGGAGAAATTGAATATTTCCAAGCATCAGATTTCTTTTGTAAATAACAGTAATGCAGGAGAAGGGCTGCTTTTTTACGGAAATGTAATCATACCTTTTGCAGACAGATATCCGCAGGATACCAGAACCTATGCTTTGATGAGTACTAAACCGGATGAGATTCAGACTTAACGGACAAAAAAGCAGAGGTGAGGTACATTGGGAAAACAAAAATATACGGCGAAAGAGAAGAAAGTCAGCCGTATGACCAGAAATGGTCTGGTTGAGGAAAATCTTGCAACAAAGGAGACCAGAAAAGTTACAAACAGCGATCAGGAGTTGCCTTATAAACAGAAGGATGTAGAACAGGCATTTATTACTTCTGAAAAGAAGAAAAACTCTCATAAAAAAGCTGAAAAGAAACAATTTTCCGAAAAAGTTCAGGAGGGAAATCCTGCCAAAAAAGAAGAGGCTGCAAACAGTCCTCCGGGAAAACGAAAAACACAGGGACGGTACAGATACCGGGACAAGCCTGCAGGTGTATCTGTGGATTCAGCGGTAGAAATACGTGAGCGCAAAGAAAAACACAGGAGCCAGTATCAGCGACAGAAAAAGAAACAGCAGAGACTGCAGTTTGGAAAACTGGAGACAGATGGAAGTCTGAAGAAAGAAAAGAAAACTTCGGCTGAAACAGATGGAGGACATTTTCAGGCAGAGAAGAATGATGTTTCTACAAACCGAAAAAAAGGAAAGCAGAAATATAGCCGAAAAACAATAAAAACTTATCAGGAAGTGGATAAGGCTGCAAGAAAACAGGAAGCTGAGAGGCAGAACAAAATTCCGAAAGATTCTGTTTATACCAAGAAAACAAATGAGGAACAGAAAGCAAAGGTAAAGTACCATTTATATTTCGACAAAAAAACAGGGAAAACGGATGGTAAAAAGAAAACCTTGTCTTCTGTTCCAAAGAAAGCATTAAAAAATGCAGTATATCAGAAAGCAGGCGAAGACGAAGAGGAAAACAGTGCTGTAGATGCAGCACATAAGCTGGTGCGTTCAGGTGAGTGGATATTACAGGAACATAGCAGTAGAAATATCCGGAAGAACCGCAGTCAGATACATAAAGAAAACCGTTTAGAGAAAAGAGCCTGGAAGAGTGCATCCAGGTATCAATATCAGAAATATCTGGAAGAACATCCAGAGATGCAGAAAAAGCTGATCAGAAAATTAATACAGAAGCAGAGGATTAAGCGAGAGTATCAGATGGCATACCGGGCTGGGAAGATTGCAAAAGAAACAAAAGACACCTCAATCCGGTCAGTAAATCTTGCTACTAAAATTGCAAGAAAGGCACAGGAAGTATTTGTAAGAAATGTAACTACTCTGATCTCAATGTGGTTGTTATTGATTTTGCTTCTTTCCGTAATGACAGGATTTGCTTCCTGTTCGGCTATGTTTTCTAATGGAATTTCTACGGTAATCGCTTCCAGTTACATTGCGGATCCGGACGAAATTGAAAAAGCAGAGTTGTATTATACGCAGTTGGAAGCCAGTCTTCAACAGAAAATAAACCAGATGGAAGCCCGGTATCCAGGAAAAGATGAATACAGATATAACATTGGTGAAATCGGCCATGATCCTCATACATTGATCAGTTATCTGACTGCCAGTTATGGGGATTTTAAGTTTGATGAGATAAAAGGAGAACTGGAAACAATTTTTTCTTTACAGTACGGAATCACCGTAGAGGAAAAAAGTGAAACCCGGCAGGAAACATCTACAATACAGGTAGGGCAGTCATTGGGAAATGTTGTGACCAGTGGATACTGTAATTGTCCCATCTGCTGTGGCGTGTGGAGTGGAGGACCTACTGCTTCAGGGGCAATGCCACAGGCTAATCATACGCTTGCGGTTGATGCTGCAAACCCATTTCTTCCAATGGGGACGAAAGTAGTGATGAATGGGATTGAGTACACCGTAGAAGATACTGGAAACTTTGCCCAGTATGGTGTCCAGTTTGATGTTTATTATGATAATCACGCAGTAGCTGAGGCACATGGTCATCAGACCTGGGAATGTTTTCTGGCAGAGGGAAATCAGAACTCTGTGGAAGTTACCCGTACAGTAACTGCAGATGTACTGAATGTTTCTGTTCAGGCAAAACCGCTTAGAAGTGTTATTCTGTCCAGAATGGAAGAGGATGAGCAGGAAATTTATGAAGAGGTCTATTCCAACAGAGGAAATTTACAGACATATAAAACTCCGGTTGAGTTAAACTGGTATGCCTATATCAGTACCTATTATGGGTATTCTGTAAACAATGGAACCGGGCAGACACAACTTCACAGAGGTGTGACGATTAATGTACGACAGGGAACAGAAGTGAAGTCAGCGATGAATGGTTTTGTTGTAGATGTAGGATATAGCGGAACTTTTGGAAATTATGTAGTTACGCAGGATAAAAAAGGTGTGCAGATTAAATACGCTTATCTGCAGAGCATTTCGGTAGCAAATGGTCAGGAAGTAACAACAGATACTGTAATTGGTACAACGGGAAGTACAGGAAGTGCAACCGGAAGCCAGTTATATTTGGAACTGGTCAAAGATGGGGAATATTATAATCCTGTTTTTTATATCAGTACCGGAGATAGCGGGCTGTATGTTGGAGGCGGCAGTTATGATGATGAGACTGTGCGGAGATTATTTGCGGAAGCAGACAAATATCTTGGTATGCCGTATGTATGGGGCGGTTCCAGCCCGGAGACTTCTTTTGACTGTTCTGGTTTTGTAAGCTATGTGTTTACCAATTCGGGTGTCTGCAATATGGGAAGACTTACTGCACAGGGAATTTATGACATTTGTATGCCTGTATCACCAGAAGAAGCAAGGCCAGGAGATATTATCTTTTTCACTGGGACGTATGATGCGGGAGAGCCGGTTACCCACGTAGGAATTTATGCCGGAGATGGACAGATGATCCATTGTGGAAATCCAATTCAGTATACGTCCATTAATTCTGCATACTGGCAGTCTCATTTTTATGCTTTTGGCAGGCCATAAGGAGGGGCGTATTTGAACATTGAACGAATAAAAGAAGAACTTGCAAGAACCTACGTTAAG
This sequence comes from Blautia sp. HCP3S3_D9, assembly GCF_052063845.1. Taxonomy (NCBI): domain Bacteria; kingdom Bacillati; phylum Bacillota; class Clostridia; order Lachnospirales; family Lachnospiraceae; genus Blautia; species Blautia sp. HCP3S3_D9. Next base: position 7,656 of record NZ_JBQHWS010000053.1, on the reverse strand, counting down.
ATTGAAAAGCTACAAAAAAAAGCAAGGGATCTGGAAGAACAGAAGAAACAGGCAGAGGATATGGAGTATCTGAAAATTATCCGAAGCAATGGAGTTTCCGCAGAGGAACTTCAGTTGATGATTGATATCAGTAAGGAGGAACAAAAAAAGATATTGGAAACCAGAGAAAAGGAGCAGACAGAAAATGAAGAAATTTCATAAAAGAGTAGCTGTATTTTTAACCGCAGCTACGTTAGCAGGACTTCCGGCAGGAGCTTTCTTTTATAGTTCGCCCGGAAGTCTGACTGTATGGGCAGATAATGTAGAAGTGGAATCATCAGAAGAAAGCAGCCCGGAAGATGTTGATTTTTCAGATGAATCAGAAGCTGAAATTCTTGCAGATCCAGTGGAACAGGCACAGGAAGATGCAGGAAATGATGTGACGGAAACACCGGAAGTAGGGATTACCTTTACAGAACCCGAAGGCTGGCAGACAGATACGGCAACCGTAAAAATTCAAGTGGAAGATACAAAGAATACAGGTGCTTTTTCTATTGCAAAAGTAGAAGCAAGACTTTCAGAAAATGGAGGATGGTCAGACATAACCGGAAATATGGAAGTATCCATCTCTTCTAATTGTAGTATTTATGTGAGAGTTACCGATCAGAATGGAAATACTTATGAGCAGAATCGTTACATAGAGTGTTTTGATAAAACCAAACCAACTATTATTGCGGCTGCGAAGAATGGGATACTGATCGTGCAGGGAGTTGATGCGGAATCGGGAATTGCTGCTTTGTATGTCAATGGAAATGAATTCACAGAACTGACGAATAATACATTAAATGTCCGTTTGCAAAAAGCGGATACTTCCTATGAATACTTTACCCTGCAGGCAAAAGACAAAGCAGGAAATATGTCAGAGATCTATAAAGTAGGAAACCCTTATTATGAAAATCCAGATGCAGTAAAAGAGAATACAGAGGTTTCCGGAACGGAGCAAAATGCAGCTTCTTTGCCAGCCGATGGAACTGCAAGTAAGCCCACCAGTGCTACGGCAACCGTAACGGAACATCAGACAACGAATGAGACTGCTACTGCACCAACAGAACCAGAAAACACAGGAAATGAAACGGATACAGAAGCAGATACCGGACGGGTGCAGGGAGAAAGTTCTGCTTCCGGCATGTCAACAGGAACAGTTCAGGACAAAGGGGGAAAGGAATTTTATACGATCAAGACAAAAAGTGATAAGGTTTTTTATCTGATCGTAGATAAGGATAAAACGGATGAAAATGTTTATCTTCTTACAGAGGTAGGCGAAAATGATCTGTTGAACTTTACGGATACCAACATGGTCACACTTCCACAGAACCAGGCTATTGCAGAATCCGCACTGCCACTTGAAACAGAGAAGATCACAGAGACACCGGAACCAGAAGTTACGATCATACCGGAAGAAAAGGAAGAACCTGAGAAGAAAAGCAATAATTCCGGCACGATTTTATTAATGCTGCTGGTTCTGGCAGGAGTTTGTGGTGCTTACTATTATTGGAAATTTATGAAAGGAAGAAATACTTCTTTTGATTATGAAGAGGACGAGGACGACGATGAGGAGGAAGATACAATTCGTGAGGATGATGAAGAATTAGAAGAATATGAAATGGAAGGTGAAGTAGAAGACGAAGAATCAGAGGAATAACTTTGTTTCACTTAATTACAGCGACAGGTGCAGAAAGGAGATTGAAAATTGCAGCTTGTAATTGCGGAAAAACCCAGCGTAGCCAGAAACATTGCGAAGGTGCTTCATGCCACAAACGTAAAAGATGGCTACCTGGAAGGAAAAGAATATCTGGTTTCCTGGTGTATTGGGCATTTGATTGAACTGGCTAGTGCGGATCAGTACCGGGATGACTGGAAAGCATGGAAATATGAAACACTTCCCATGATTCCGGAGAATTGGAAATATCAGATTAAAGAAAGTACCAAAGGGCGGTTTCGGGTTTTAAAGGAACTGCTTCACAGAGCAGATATCACAGAAGTTATATGTGCAACAGATGCAGGAAGAGAAGGGGAGTTGATTTTCCGTCTGGTATATAACCAGGCAGAATGTAAACTTCCCTTTAAAAGACTGTGGATTTCTTCCATGGAGGAAAAAGCAATTCTGGAAGGATTTCAGCAGATGAAAGATGGACATGAATATGATAATCTTTATTATTCTGCGGTGGCGAGAAGTGAAGCAGACTGGCTGGTGGGAATTAATGCCACCAGACTGTTTACGGTGCTGTATCACCATCGGTTGATTGTAGGTCGGGTGCAGACACCTACACTTGCAATGCTGGTGGAACGGGAAAAGAGCATCGAGAACTTCCAGAAAGAGAAGTATTATCTGGTTCATCTTCTGATGGATGGATTGGATGCTGTAAGCAACCGGATAAAAGAGAAAAGTGCTGCCGTTCAGATGATGGAGGATATGAAGGATGAAACTGCACAGATTCTTTCAGTAAAGAAAGAGAAGAAAAAGGTACAGCCGCCGAAATTATATGATCTGACCACATTACAGAGGGAAGCAAATCGTCTTCTTGGATTTACGGCACAGCAAACCTTGGACTATACCCAAAGCCTTTATGAGAAGAAACTGGTGACGTATCCAAGGACGGATAGCCAATATCTTACAGATGATATGGAAGAAAATGCGTTTTTGGTTATTGATGCGGTAAATAGAGTATTTCCAGAAATATCAATGAAGGGTTCGGAACCAGAGATAAAAAGACTTTTAAACAGCAAAAAGGTATCAGATCATCATGCAATTATACCAACGGTAGAAATTGCAAACACGGATTTAAAAGCACTTCCGGGTGGAGAAAAAGAAATTCTTATGCTGATTGCATCAAAGTTATTATGTGCATCGGAACAGGAATACATATATGAGAGTATTAAGACTGAAATTTCCTGTCATGGAGAACTGTTTACTGCATCTGGAAAGAATGTTCTCCAATATGGATGGAAAGAAGTGGAAGAACGGTTCTTTAAATCATATGGGAAAAATGCAGAAAAGCCAGAAGAGGAGGAAAGTGATTTTCCAGATATAAAAATAGGACAGGTATTTGAATGTGTTGTTGTAAAATTTAGTGAACATTTTACAGCACCGCCGAAACATTATACGGAGGATACGCTCCTTAGTGCCATGGAACACGCTGGAAGTTCGGATACGATAGAAGACGCAGAGAGAAAAGGGCTTGGAACTCCGGCTACCAGGGCAGCGATTATTGAAAAACTGATTGAGAAAGGCTTTATTGAGCGTAAAAAGAAGCAGATATTACCTACAGCAGATGGAAGAAATCTGATCAGGATTCTTCCGGAAATGATCAAATCACCAAAACTTACAGCAGAATGGGAAAATGATCTGACACTGATTTCCAGAGGCCAGAAAAATGTAGAAGAATTTCTCTTCGAAATTGAAAAAATGGTTACCAAATTGGTAAGTGATAATGGACAGCCAGTGGAAGAATACCAGAAACTATTTTCAGATGGTCGGAAAGAAATTGGAAAATGCCCAAGATGTGGCAATAAGGTTTATGTGGGAAAGAGAAATTATTATTGTTCAGGAAGTGATTGCAGTTTTACTTTATGGAAAAATAACCGATTTTTTGAGAGTCAGGGAAAAATACTTGATGAAGCAACTGTCAGGAAGCTGCTGAGTGAGAAGCAGGTGCATTTCAAAGATCTGGTATCAGAGAAAACAAAAAGGAAGTATGAAGCAACTATAAAGATGGAGGTTTCAGAAACCGGAAATCCAAAGTTTCAGTTGATTTTCCCGGAACGGAAGAAAGGAAAAAAGAATGAAGAATAAAAAAAATATGAGAAGATTTTTGTCGGGATTCTTGGCAATGCTTACAGTGTTATCTACAATTCTATCTCCAATACTGTCCTATGCGGCAGATGTAGTGCCAGAAGAGCCACCGTTATACGAAAAGGTAAAAAATGAACTTGATGCAGATGAGGTGGTAAAAGCAAAAGATCTGGAACTGGAAACAGGCAGTATTTTTGAAGTGGAGAAAGATTTTACCGGACTGGAAATACCAGATGAAAAAAAGGTGAAGATCACTTTCCATGAGGCAAAAAATGAGGAAAAGCAGGACTTTACAACAGATTACGAAGATACATACAAAGCTGTTTATTATGTAGAGCCAGTAAGTGGCCACCCAATTTATCAGATCAATCGTAAGCTGATTGTAAAGGAAGCGGTGGTGCAGGTTGCTGAATCTGAGAATCAGGAATCTGTAAGCAACCAGGAAGATGAGAATGAAGCAGAAGGCGAGGAACCAGCCATAGGCACTGCAGAGAGTGAAGAACCTGTGCAGGATGAGGTAAATGTAGAAATTCCGTCAGAGGATAAAATCTATGAAGAAGTAACTCCGACAGAAATTCCGGTTGAGGAAGAGCCAATAGATACACCAATCCCGGAAAATCCGTCTGAGGAAGTTTCAACAGAAGAACCTGCCATAGATGATAATCCGGATACAGACAGCACATTTGAAGAAATTACAGATACAGATCCGGAAGAAATGCCAGAGGCGACAGACGACTCTTTTACAGATGGAACAGAGAAAACAGAAGATGCAGATGGAAATTATCAGGTAAATATTGTTCGTGGAGAGGAATTTCATATTGAGCTGAACCATGAAGATGGACAGTATCAGCCAGGAGAAACCGTTGTATTTTCCGGAGATATGCCGCAAGGCAGCTTAATTGCAGTAGGAACAACAAAAGTACAGGCAAACCAGACAGAGAATACAGAAGATTTATTGTATTCAGAGGTGACTTATCACGAAGAATCGGATAAATTCAGTTTTGAAATGCCAGCAGATGACATTGACCTAAGTGTTTCCATGGATCAGGCAGAAAATGGTATCATGTTACTTGCAACCGATACTCCATGGGATGATGCAACAAATATTGAAGCAAATAAATATTACTATTATTCAGATGGCCAGCTTCATCCGTTTGATACAGTTATGGGACAGGGTGGAAATGACAGCTACAAATATGTTCGTTACAAAGCAGGCGGAAAGACTTATACAGTAAATGCGTATTGTATGCAGCACTCCATGCAGTCACCTCCAAGTGGGACAACATATAAAAATATGGTTGAACTGGATGAGGGCGGAGATGATAAGTATCTGCGGAAAGCTTTGTTCTATGGATATGGCGGTCCTGGATGGGGACATACATTCAACGGATATAATGTAAAATCCATCATGGAAAAATATGGATGCAGTTCTGAGACAAGAGCCATGCAGCATTATCTGGTTGATTATTTATATGATGGCGAATCCGGATTTGGAGGTGCGCTTTCTACAACCGCTAAAAATATGCTGAAAGAGATTAAAGCAGCTCTTGCTAAAATGCCTGATCCGACAGCAATGAAACTTCTTCCAGGACTTTCCGTTAATGCAACGGGAAAGGAAACAGAAAGTTTTACCTGGAAGGCAAATGAAGCATTTACCATTACCATTCATCTGGAAAATGGTGTGAGCCTTGTCAACGAAACTACAGGAAAGACGGCATCTGGAAATGTCACTGTAAAAGGTGGAGAGAAATTTCATCTTGTAGCTACAACAGCCAATATGGGCAGTCTGAAAGGAAAGTATGCGATCACTTCCAATTTTCCCCTGGATTTCCATGCAATGCTTTTAAAACTGGAGAGTTCACAGGATATTGGATTTGGCTACTATACGGATTCCGCTGATCTGCAGATTACAGTTGACTGGCCGGAAGAAGCAGTTATCGAAATTACAAAGAAAGATGGAGATACTGGGAAAAATCTGGCCGGAGCCGTGTATGGAGTATATAGTGATAACGCCTGCACAAAGCTGATTGTTAAGATGCCGCCAACAGACAGCAATGGTTCTTCACGAGTAACTCTTACCAAGACACAGGATACTGTTTACTTAAAAGAGATTACAGCACCGGAAGGTTATGTTGTCCAGGCTTCTTCGTATGGAGTGAAATTAGTAGTTGGCAGTACAACCAAACAGACTGTAACGGACAAAGAGCAGAAAGGAAATCTGACCGTTTATAAAGAGGGAGAAGTTTTTGTAGGAGCTGTATCTGATGAAAATGGAACTTCATTCCAGTACGAGAAACGCCGTCAGAAAGGAGCCGTTTATAACGTATATGCTGCCGAGGATATTGTAACAGCAGGTGGAAAAACAGTTTACAAAAAAGGCGCAGAAGTAGCGAAAAATCTGATCACAGGTGAGGACGGTTCTGTAACGGTAAAGAATCTTCCGCTTGGAAGCTATAATGTAACAGAAGCACAGGCCCCGGAAAATTTTTATAATGCAAAAGAAACAAAAAAAGTAACCATTTCTTATGCAGGGCAGACTGCAGAAGCGGCTTTCTCAGAGACTACCTTTACAAATGACCGTCAGAAAGCAGTGGTGCAGGTGATAAAGAAAGACAAAGATACTGAAAATACACTATCCGGAGGGCATTTTGCTCTGTTTGCAGCGCAGGATATGAAAACTGTGGATGGAAAAGTAGCAGTAAAAAAAGATGCTCTGATTGAGACTGCAATTACTGGTACCGATGGAAAAGCAGCATTTAAAGCAGATCTTCCAGTGGGATTTTCTTATTATGTAAAAGAAGTCCAGGCTCCGGCTGGTTATGTCAGAAATGAGAAAGATACTTATTCTTTCCAGTTCAGTTATACCAATGATGAACAGGCAAAAATTTCTTTCAGTCATACTTTTGTGAATGACAGGGTCAGTGCTGCAATCTCTTTGAATAAAAAAGATGCCGAGACAAAAGAAAATAAGGCACAGGGAGATGCTTCCCTGGAAAATGCGGTGTATGGACTTTATGCAAGAAACGACATTACCCATCCAGATGGAAAGACAGGCGTTATTTATAAAGCCGGAAGCCAGATTGGTACGCTAACTACCGATAAAGAAGGAAAAGCAAGGATAGAGAATCTTTATCTTGGAGAGTATTACATCAAGGAAATTACCCCATCCGTAGGATATCTGGCAGACGAGCATGAATATGATCTTGTATGCAGTGATGAAGGTGATCTGACAGCGGTTGTAGAAAAAGAGTGTACCTCACTGGAAACGGTGAAGAAACAGCCGTTTGAACTTATTAAAGCTGCCAATAATGGAGACACAGATGCTGCATTACTATCCGGAGCTGGATTTAGTGCATATTTGGTATCTTCTTTGGTGGTAAAAGAGGATGAAAATTATGATTTTTCCTCTGCAGAGCCGGTTGTGATCGGTGAAAATGGAGCAACGGAAATTTTTACAAATGAGAAAGGCTATGTAAAATCCATTGCAATTCCATATGGAACATATCTGGTGAGAGAAACTACAACACCCCATAATTACAAACCTGTAGATGATTTTATTGTCCGGATTACAGAGAATAAACCAACAGAGCCGCAGACATGGAGAGTTCTTTTGGATAAAGAATTTTCTGCAAAACTGAAAATTATCAAACAGGATGATGAGACTAAAAAATCTGTTCTAATTCCGGGAACAGAGTTTAAAATTTATGATATGGATCATGAAAAATATGTAGAGCAGGTAACTACATACCCAACAACCGTTACACATATCTCTTATTTCACAGATACAGATGGATATCTGATCCTGCCGCAGAATTTAAAAATCG
>NZ_JBQHWS010000052.1:0-24775 GCF_052063845.1 Blautia sp. HCP3S3_D9 | reverse complement strand
GGCAAAGGATGCTGAAACAGCAGCAATCTATGAGAACAGCAAGAAATCCTTTGTAAATCTTGCATTTGCAAAAGAGATTCTGGTACAGACAGACAAGAACGGAATCAGTGAAGATGCAGTTTCAGTAGTTGTTTCCAATGCGGTTGTATATATGCCGTTGGAAGACCTGATCGACAAAGATAAAGAAATCGAGCGTCTTACAAAAGAAACAGAACGTCTCACAAAAGAGATCGCAAGATGTGAAGGCATGCTGAATAATCCAAACTTCGTAAACAAGGCACCTGCTGCCAAGGTGGATGCGGAGAAAGACAAACTTGTGAAATACAAAGAAATGATGGATAAGGTTAAAGGACAGTTAGAGCAGCTTAAGAAATAAGGGAGTGTTTAGATGAAATTGTACAAGATTTGTAACAAAATCTCCCTTTTACTCCATGTACTTGCCAGCGCAGCGGGATATTTTGTTATGGAGGCAATCTGCCGTCACTCGTTTATAGAAGCCTGGAATTATATGACTGAGAAACCGCTGGTTTTTGCGTATAATACAGCTTTCATTTTCACTTCGTCACTGATTGTTTATCTGTTTCACAGGAGAGTATTCTGGAGAGTACTGGTTACGCTGTTCTGGCTGATACTGGCCATTATCAACGGTGTTCTTCTGCTGAACCGTGTTACACCTTTTACCGGACCGGATCTGCATCTGATCACAGATGCGTTAAAGATTGCCAATAAATACCTGCCTGCTGCAGGTGTTGTGGCAGTCTGCATCCTGTTTGGAATTTTGGTTATTTTACTTCTGATCCTTTTGATCAAGGGGCCGAAATATAAGAATAAGATTAAGTATCGTTATAATATTCCTCTGATCCTGCTGGCAGTTGCTCTTTTTGCAGGAAGCACACAGCTGGCACTGGAGAAGAGGGTACTTTCCAATTACTTTGGAAATATTGCTTTTGCATATGAGGATTATGGTTATCCTTATTGTCTCGCAACTACAATTTTTAACACAGGTATCAGCTGTCCGAGGGATTACTCTGAGAAGGAAATCCAGAGGATTGAGAAGACGGAAAAGAATCTCCCGGAGACACAGGAAGAAAAGCGCCCGAATATTCTGTTTTTACAGTTGGAATCATTTTTTGATCCTACATTGGTAAATTATCTGAATATTTCTGAAGACCCGATTCCGACATTCCGTAAGCTGATGAAAGAATATTCTTCCGGATATTATAAAGTTCCGTCTGTCGGTGCGGGAACTGCAAATACGGAGTTTGAATCTATCACCGGAATGAGCATGCACTATTTTGGACCGGGTGAATATCCGTATAAGAGTATCCTGAAAGAAACTACCTGTGAGAGTGCTCCTTATGTACTGAAGAATCTGGGTTATACCACTCATGCAGTTCATAACAATGAGGCGAATTTCTATGGAAGAAGATCGATTTTCCCGAACCTCGGATTTGACACCTTTACTTCAGAAGAGTATATGGCAAGAGAAGATGAGAAAAATCCAAATGGCTGGGTGAAGGATGAAGTTCTGACAGATGAAATTCTGAAGTGTCTGGATTCTACAGAAGGACCGGACTATGTGTATACGATTTCCGTGCAGGGACATGGAGCATATCCGGATGAGCAGATTCTGGAGGATACGGAGATCACGGTTTCCGGTGCACCTACAGAGGAAGAGAATAACAAGTGGGAATACTATGTAAATGAGATCCATGAGATGGATAATTTCGTCAAAGAGCTGACAGACAAGCTGGCAGATTATCCTGAGGATGTGGTTCTGGTTATGTATGGTGATCATCTGCCGACTATGGGACTGACCGTTGAGGATCTGGATAACAAATATCTGTTCCAGACAGAGTATGTGATGTGGGATAATTTTGGACTTCAGAAGAAGGATGAGAATCTTGCAGCATATCAGATGGCAGCAGAGGTTATGGATCGTGTAGGTATTCATGAGGGAACGATTTTCCGTTATCATCAGGCAAGAAGAAACACCAAGAATTATCAGGTGGATCTGGAAACTTTACAGTATGACCTGCTTTACGGAGAGCGTTATTCTTATGGCGGCGAAAGCCCTTATCTGCGTACCAGAATGCGGATGGGAATCTATGATGTGACTCTGGATTCTATTCAGTGCATCTCAGAGGCGGATCATACATACTACATTAAGGGAACGGAATTTACGCCGTCCAGTGAAGTGAAGCTGAATGGAGAATGGTATGATACGGTTTATATCAATCCGACCACACTGATGATCACAGGTACGGAACTGAATGATTTCGACAGGCTGGCGGTAATTCAGAGAAGTAACAGTTCGACCAGGAAACCGTTGAGCAAGAGTTATGACCGTTCCTGTTATGCACTTTATTCAAGTAATAAATGGAAATTAAGTGAAAGTACGGATACGGAATAAATATCCGTCTCCAGATTTTGTCGGATAAAATATTACGATTGGTACTGGACATCTTCCACCACTATTATATAATGTTAGAGTAACTAGAAAAGTTGCGGGGGTTACCCCGATATCTACGGATTGCTCCGTTGTTAAAACAGTTTTGCAATCCTGGATATCTCAAATACATTATAGATAAGTGGTGGAATTTTTTATGAATTACGAAGAAGCAGTTGCTTATATTGATGAAACTCCGAAATTTACAAAGAAGAACAGTTTGGATCACACAAAGGAATGCTTAAGGAGACTTGGCAATCCTCAGGATAAATTTAAGGTGATCCATGTAGCAGGTACGAATGGAAAAGGCAGCACATGTGCATTCCTGACTTCCATTCTGCGTGAAGCAGGATATTCCTGCGGACTGTTTACTTCTCCTCATCTGGTTGAGATCAATGAGAGATTTCAGATCAATGAGGTAAATATTGACAATGATACATTCCTGAAAGCTTTCGAGAAAGTAAAAGCACTTTCTGATGAACTGGTTGCAGAGGGAAGTTATCATCCGACTTACTTTGAAATGCTGTTCCTGATGGGAATGGTGATCTTTGCAGAGGCAGGTGTGGATTATGTGACTCTGGAAACAGGACTGGGCGGCAGAATGGATGCGACTACAGCAGTAGAGAATCCGGTGGCATGTGTCATTACTTCTATCAGTCTGGATCATATGCAGTATCTGGGTGATACTGTGGCGAAGATCGCAGGAGAGAAAGCGGGAATTATCGTACCTGGCGTGCCGGTGATCTATGATGGAAATGATCCGGATGCGGCAGCCGTGATTAGCGCAAAGGCAAAAGAACTGGGAAGTCCGGCTTATGAAGTAAAGAGAGAAGATACGGAAATTATCAGAAATACTTCTGCAGGCATTGATTTTTCATTCCATAATGATTATTATGGGGATACAGTTTTTTCTATTCCGTTTATTGCAAAATATCAGGTGATGAACAGTGCACTTGCATTAAAGACCATCGAGATTCTGCAGAATGTAATCCCGGTATCTATGGATAAGATCCATGAGGGAATTGAGAGAACACGCTGGCAGGGAAGAATGGAGACTGTACTTCCTGGCGTGATCGTGGATGGTGCGCATAATGAGGATGGAGTAGAGAAGTTTGTGGAGACAGCAGAGCATTTCCGGAAAGAATGTCCGCTGACTCTGCTTTTCTCAGCAGTGGATGACAAAGATTTTACAGATATGATACATACGATCTGCAGCAGGATCACATTCCGCCATGTGGTTGTAACTTCAGTAGGCGGATATCGTGAAGTTCCTGCGGAGAGATTTGCGAAGCTTTTTACAGAAGCAGGTGCAAAATCTGTGGAAGCAGTTGCGGATATTGAACAGGCATTTGCCAGAGCTCTGGAAGCAAAGGGGGATGACGGTATGCTCTTCTGTGTGGGTTCACTGTATCTTGTTGGTGAGATTAAAGATGTGATCAGGAGAAATAAGAAATGATAGATTACGAAGAAGAATTGAAGAAATTTGAGCCATGTCTGGATGTAGCAGATGCGGAAGGAGCGATTTATGAGAGAGAACTGACAGATATCCTGGATGTTCTCCAGGAAGTTCTCCGTGAGGCAAAGAGCGGCAGACGGGTGAAATAAGGAGAAACACATGAATTGTATGAATTGTGGTGCGTTCCTGGTGGACAAGGATCTGGACTACTGCCCGAAATGTGGATGTAATGTGCTGATACAGAAGAAAGTGGATTATCTTTCCAGACAGTATTACAACCAGGGGCTGGAGAAAGCCAGTGTCCGTGACCTGTCAGGCGCGATCAATTGTCTGAAACAGAGTCTTATGTATAATAAGCATAATATTCAGGCAAGAAATCTTCTGGGTCTGGTGTATTTTGAAACCGGTGAGGTTGTGGCGGCGCTCAGTGAATGGGTGATCAGCAAGAATCTGCAGCCGTCCAGAAACCTGGCGTCGGAATATATCAATAAACTTCAGGCAAATTCCAATAAACTTGAGGCAATTAACGAGACGATCAGAAAGTATAATGATGCGCTGAATCTCTGCAGAGAGGGTCATGAAGATATGGCAGCGATCAGACTGAAGAAGATTCTGACTCAGAATTCGAAGCTGATCAAGGGCTACCATTTACTTGCTCTGGTTCAGATGAAAGAGGGAGAGTACAATAAGGCTCGAAGAACTCTTCGAAGAGCAGCAAAGATTGATAAGACCAATACAACAACTTTGCGCTTTTTAAGTGAGATTGATGAGCAGACCGGAGTATCGACTCGTCTGGACCGTCAGAAAAAGAGTCGCTTTGGAAATAAAAATTCCGAGGAAAAGGATATTGGAAGTATCAGCAAAGACATGGTGATCCCGACGGCTCCATATAAGGAGAAGTCAAGGGTTTCATTGTTCTTTACACTGGTTGCCGGATTTGCTGCAGGCTTACTGGCGTTTTATCTGCTGGCTGTTCCTGCGATACAACAGGGAATTTACAGAGAAGCAAATCAACAGATTGTGAAGTACAGTGATGCAGTATCCAGCCAGGGCGCAGAGCTGACAAAAGCACAGAGTCAGGCGCAGGAATCCGGAGATACGGTTGAGGCTGCTTCCAAACAGATCGAAGAAGAGAAGAAGAAAAGCAGCAGCTACGAGGCACTTTTGGAAGCATATGCGGCATTTCAGCAGCAGAATATGGATGAAGCTGCACTTAAGATTCAGAATGTGTATGCGGATTTACTGTCTGCAGACCTTAAAGGAATTTATAATACGATCTGTAACAGCACAGGAACAACGGGAATTGAGGGAACAACAGACAGCACATCGTCAGATGCGTCATCTGATGGAACGGATAGTACAGGTGGCACGGATAACGGAGACAATGCAGATGTTGCAGGTGATGTGTATTCAGATTCCGGAGATGACGGAAGTTATGATGACAGTTCTTATGATACCTCAGGTTATGACGATAGTTCCTATGATAATGGATCTTATGACAATGGGGATTATGATGGTGGTTATAGCGATGATAATTCCTATGATGATTCAGAGTACTAGAGAGTGTTTGAAAAAGCATTCCCGCAGTCTGCACGCCTCACTTTGCGGTATATTTTGTACGAATTCGGTTGTCGTAGCGGGCTACGACGCCCTCATCCGAACAAAATCTCCTACAAATTGTGACGCACATCTTGCAGAAAGCCTTTTTCAAACATGCTCTAGTGGACAGATTAAGACTGGGATGTTTGTTTCATGAAAAGAGAATATTAATAATGAAGATACAAAAGAGATGCATGAAATTCATGTGTCTCTTTTTTCTTACAAAAAATCAGTGAAAAGGAGGAGTTTTATGGAGAACAGATTTGAAATACAGGGAAATTGTCTGATCATTCACCTTCCAAAGGAAGTAGATCATATGGTGACAGACGAAATACGGAGAGATTCTGATGAGATTATCCGAAAGAAATATATTCGGACAATTACGTTTGATTTTTCGGGGACTGCGTTTATGGACAGTTCGGGAATTGGACTGATCATGGGACGATATCGGGCAATGGGAATGCGCGGCGACTGTATACAGGCAACAGGAGTAAGTTCATACATAGAGAAACTGCTACATTTGTCCGGAGTATACAAATTTGTTGAGATATGTGGGAAAGTTTGAGGAAGGGGGAGGGAATATGAAGCAAAACACCAATGAAATGAAGCTGGTCTTTGACAGCCGCCCTGAGAATGAAGGGCTTGCGAGGGTTACAGTTGCAGCTTTTTGTACGCAGATGAATCCTACACTGGAAGAAGTGGCAGATTTAAAAACAGCGGTATCTGAGGCGGTAACAAACTGTATTATCCATGCTTATGAGGGAACCGTACAAAAAATAGAGGTTTGTTGCAGAATGCAGGAAGAAACACTCTGGGTGGATGTAATTGATCAGGGAGTTGGAATCAGTGATATCCCGAAAGCTATGGAACCTCTTTTTACAACCAAGCCGGAGAAAGACCGCTCAGGAATGGGATTTACGTTTATGGAAGCATTTATGGATGAAGTGACCGTAGAGTCACAGGTCGGAAAAGGAACCATAGTTCATATGAAGAAAACAATCAGGAGGTAGGAATGGATCATACTCTTGCTCTGATCATAAAATCGCAACAGGGAGATAAAGAGGCAAGAGATACATTATTTGAGGAAAATGCAGGGCTTGTATATAGTGTGGCAAAGAGATTTCTGGGACGTGGAGTAGAGATGGAGGATCTGGTGCAGATCGGGAGTATTGGACTACTTAAGGCAATAGATCATTTTGACAGATCTTATGATGTGAGATTTTCAACCTATGCAGTTCCTATGATCCTAGGAGAGATAAGGCGTTATCTGAGGGATGACGGAATACTGAAAGTAAGCAGAAGTCTGAAGGAAAACTGTGTCAGGATTTATTCAGCAAGGGAGAAGCTGGAGAAAGAACTGGGACGTGAGCCTGTGCTGGAAGAAATTGCGGCAGCTGCGGAGCTTTCTGTGGAGGAAGCACTGATATCGCTGGAATCCGGAGCTGAAGTAGAGTCATTACATAAGATTATCTATCAGGGCGACGGAAATGATATTTCATTGATGGACAGGCTTCAGGAAAAAGAAAATGGACAGGATCTGGCATTGAACCGGATTTTTCTGGATGAGATTTTACAGAAACTGAAGGTAAAGGAACGACAACTAATTTACATGAGATATTTCAAAGATATGACGCAGACGGAGATAGCAGCAGAACTGGGAATTTCACAGGTCCAAGTTTCCAGAATGGAAAAAAGAATTCTGAAACAACTGAAAGAACAGTTATAGTGAACGACGAGAACATAACAGAGCGGGGGAGATATAAAAAGAGTGTGCAGACAGGATGATCTGCACACTCTGTGATCTATGGATCAGCTTTATAAGGCTTTCTGTGATCTGAAAATAACATTCTTGTATTTCAGAAGCGCGGTCTGAAGAATCAGTCCGACAATTGCACAGGAAACTACTTCACCGATACCTACAGTCAGCATCATAAGTGGGATTGGAAGATTAACTCCGTATCCAAAGCGAAGTACAAACGGCACGATTATGGCATTTGCTGCGATTGGCGGAATTGGTGCAAGGAAGCGATTACTGTTGCGAAGCTTGTAAGTGAATACTGCTCCGATCAGAGTTGCAATGCTTCCGAAAATGATATCTACCGGAATCGCACCTCCAAGAAGATTGGCAATGATACATCCGATAAACAGTCCGGGAATTGCTGCCGGGGTAAAGAATGGCAGAATAGTCAGAGCCTCAGAAAAGCGGATCTGAACTTCGCCAAAACTTAGTGGTGCAAGCAATAAAGTCAGAACTACATAAATTGCTCCGATCGCTGCTGCTTCTGTCAGAAACTGGGTACCTTTGTTTTTCATATTCAATAATCTCCTTTAGTATTTTTTTTACGAGTGGAAGGTCTCGAACACTCGGTTACCAGATTTAAAAGGACCTTATTGGCTGATGCGGTATGTTCATCAGAAAATCCGGCATCTGACAGTGTATCACTTTTGTTTCATGCGGTCAATATCTTCGATGATAGTTGTGTTAACATCGTCTTCGTACAATCGCATCTGTATCTGCATAGGCGTCGGATCTGTAGTGATCTTCATATGGCCGAAATGGTTAAAGAAGAACAGGACACCAAGACCGATGCCAATGGAATAGGTGATCTCCAGAACAGTAAAGTTATTAGAGGGTTGTCCGGTGACCTGAGTATAGATGTCTGAGAACAGGCTGCCCAGATCTACATCGTTGTTAAAAGTCATGATCGAGAATCCTGCGCCGAAAAAGGTTGCTAGTCCGACGAAGATGATCTTGCACCACTGCCAGATAAGTCTGGGGCCGGGTTCGTTTTTGTATGTGATGATAAAATTAGGTTCTCCAATAGGATTGATTTCGAGGTCGGGTTCTCTTTTCTGGATTTCTGTGATCAGATCCATAACGGACATTACATAGCGGCCTGGTTTATCAGGAGAGAGATTTGCAACAGGCATTACCCGAAGACGGTTCAGGACTTTACTGTTGCTGCAGGAGAGGCTGGCAATATCCTGAAGATAGATATGAGGATGTTCTACCTGAATATTCTGATCTAACTGTAAATAAAGAGTGTCACTCATTTTGAATCATCCTTTCATTTTCGGCTTGAAAACCAGACTTGCAAGATAGGAGAAGATAAGCGCTGCGGAAACACCTACTGCGCATGCAGTGAAACCGCCCATGAAGAGTCCGATCAGACCGTTTTCGTCGATGGCTTCTTTTATTCCTTTCCATAATACATTACCAAATCCCAGAAGAGGAACAGATGCACCTGCTCCTGCAAAATCTGCAAATGGCTGATAAATACCGATGGCGCTGAGGACAGAGCCGGCGCAGACCAGAAGAACCATGATCCGGCCGGGCATGAGCTTTGTCCTGTCAAGCAGGATCTGGACCAGGGCACAGATGAGCCCGCCAGTCCAGAATGCGTTAAAATAATCCATGAATACTACCTCCTGGTATCAATTTATAAATTATATTTTAATCAAATCAAGTAAGTCTTCTGCTTCAATTGTGAGAAGCAATAAGCAGTTGTTGGGTTATGAACAGGCAGCAAAGAGGATGATTTTATCCGTTTGATTCGAGTGAAGTAACCAATGGCTGCGGAGTGAAACTATATACATGATTCAGGGAATATTTGGAAGCTGATACTGTTCAATAATAACCGCATGTGCAATGCCGGGGATAGAATCGCCTTCATTAAAGCTGACCTTGGATAACAGTGCACCTGTAGGTACAAACAGAATCCGCTTCCATGTTCCGCTTATAATATTCGGCAGGATATGGCCTGCCAGAACAGTTGCGGCACATCCACATCCGCTTCCGCCGGAATGGGTATCCTGAGTCTGCGGATCATAGATCAGCATTCCGCAGTCCTGATGTCTGGAAGAAATATCGAAGCCTTTTTCTGACAGGAGATCAAAGAGAATCTTCTGTCCTACCATTCCCAGATCCCCAGTGAAGATGGCATCATAATCTTCAGGTTTACGATTGAAATCTTTAAAATTCTGTGCAATGGTATCGCAGGCAGCAGGTGCCATACAGCCACCCATATTAAAAGAATCTTTGAAGCCGAAATCAATAAGTCTGCCTGTGGTAAGGCCGGTTATGACGGCGCAGGTATTGTTGTCTCTGAGAGTGCCGGGATATCTGACAGAGTTTCCGGCAGAAGTTGTATCGGAAGCTGATCCGGATATTTTGGCAGAGTCGCGTGCCGGCGGATTGCATCCGAGTACACAGGCTCCGGCACCAGTGACTGTCCAGGTAGCAGATAAGGGTCTTTGATTCCCGTATCCCAGGGGAAAACGGAATTCCTTTTCTGCGCTGGCAAAGTGACTGGAGGTTGCACATAAGATATGACTGCCATACCCTCCGGCAATACACATGGAACCCAGAGAAAGAGATTCGCCCATAGTAGAGCATGCACCGAACAGTCCGTAAAATGGAATCCCCAGTTCGGCTGTTCCAAAAGATGAGGCAACGGTCTGTGCCAGCAGATCGCCTGCAAACAGAAGACGGATATCTCTGTTTTGAAGACCTGCTTTCTGAACTGCCAGTGTAGCAGCCTGCTTCTGCATCGTACTCTCAGCTGCTTCCCATGTGTCTGCTCCGAACATGGGATCTTCATTTATAATATCAAAGCATGTTCCAAGCGGTCCCTCACTTTCTTTCTGACCGGCAACACAGGCACAGCTCTGGATAAAAACAGGATTTCGAAAAGCGATGCTTGAGGCACCGCATGTCATTTGTCTGTTCATAAAAGGCCTCCTGCAAATTTGAAAATATAGTAGATAACACCGAGAATCCAGGAACACAGGATCCCGTAAAGGATCACAGGTCCTGCAATGGTAAAAATCTTACAGCCGATGCCGAATACCTGTCCCTCTGCTTTGTATTCAATAGCCGATGCTGCGACGGAATTGGCGAATCCGGTAATCGGAACAAGTCCTCCGGCTCCTCCGAATTTCCCGATTTTGGAATAGAGATTACAGCCGGTGAGGATGACACTGATAAGTATCAGGATAAGAGAACACCAGGAACCGGAAGTCTCTTTGTCAAGCCCGAGCTTTCCGGCATAATTTAGGATAAACTGCCCCAGAACACAGATGATCCCGCCTGTGAAAAATGCTTTACACATGTTAAGGCCAAGGCTGTGGACGGGAGTGATCTTTTTTACATAGTCTTCGTATTGCTTTTGTTTCTGCTGAGATGAATGATTGTCTGACATAAGAATGTTCCTTTCTTTTAGGTTGGCAGATATGATTATCCGATTTGCTGTCTGATCATATTAAGAATATTTGCCTGACGATAAATTCAACTGGAAATTATGGAATCCATCCATTATAATAGTAAATCAGCGAGCCGATAGTCTTTCCGAATGCAACGCACAGGATTGTAAAGGAAAGTCCGCGCTGGAAACGGATCCTGCGTGCAAAGATGGGAAAGATGTCTGCCATTTCTGCAAGTGCCATGATCCATCCTCCGAGAAAGATTCCGGAAAAGAGTCCATACAGGATCAGAAACGGAGTACCGAGAGGGATTTTCCAGTGAAAAAGGTAGAACAGATTTCCAAGTTCTGTCCCGAGCAGAGTGATATCTTCATACAGCATCATATGGTCAGCAGTATGAGTAATGCCTGCATATCTGGGAACAATAGAAAGACCGATCAGAAGACCGACCAGTCCTCCTGCAATGATAAAACCGGAACAAAGTCCGAGAAATCCGAGAAAAATCTGCTGTAGCATAGCTGCCTCCTGAGTTGTTCTGACTAAAAGATTGTGATATGTATTATGGCGGAATTATAAAATAATATGCGTCAATTCTAAAGAATCTATGAAGAACTGTACTTTTGAGCACAGAGATAGTATAATGTCCTATACAGATAATGATTCGTAGGAGGTTTTTTGTATGCCGGATGCTTTTTCCAGAATGGAGATGCTTCTTGGAGATGCAGGTGCTGATAAGCTGAGCCGGGCAAGGATCGCTGTTTTTGGACTTGGCGGGACCGGCTCTTTTACTGCAGAGGCTCTGGCCAGATGCGGGGTGGCGAGTCTTACGCTTGTAGATAATGGAACGGTGTCTGTTACGGACATCAACAGACAGCTGTATGCACTGCGGTCCACTGTTGGCAGAAGCAATGTTCAGATTGCCAAGATGAGGATCAGAGATATTGATGAAGGTATTTTGGTACACACATATGAGACGTTTTATAATGCCGAGACTGCAGGGATGTTTGATCTGAAAAATTATGATTATATAATAGATACAATGAATACTGTAGAGTCTAAGGTTCTACTGATCGAGAATGCGAAGGCCTGTGGGGTGCCTGTCATATCCTGCATGGATCTGGAGGATAAGCTGGATCCGTCAAGGCTGGAGATTATGGATATTTCCAGAAGCAAAATGTGTCCAATGGCAAAACGGATAAGAGCGGAGCTGCGCAGAAAAGGGATCCGCAGAGTGAAAGTGCTGTGTTCTAGGGAGAGAACTGCGGATGTACAGACGCATGGAAGTATTTCTTTTGTACCGGGAACAGCGGGGATGTTGCTTGCAGGTATGGTAGTCAGGGAACTGCTGGGAAAATCAGGAAGCATATCCCGGATAAAATACAGGAAGATAAGATGATGTAGACAATACAGGAACTTAAGAGAGCAGAAAGCTGCTGTTTTCAGGATATTTTAGCTGTGAATGATAATAAAAGAATATAAAACAGAACAGGAAATAAGATAGAAAGATAGAGGAATAAAATCTGTGAATCAGAATGTAATAGAGAAATTTAATAATCTGCTGGGAGAAGAGAAGGTTAAAGCAGATGAACCAATGAAGCGCCATACAACATTTCGCATCGGCGGTCCGGCAGATTACTTTTTAATGCCATCTTCTCCGAAAGAGGTGAAAGGGATCATTGAGATATGTAAAGAAGAATCACTGCCGTATTTTATCCTTGGCAATGGAAGCAATCTTCTGGTCAGTGATGAGGGATACAGAGGTGTGATCATACAGCTTTACAGAAATTACGGCGATATTTCTGTTGAGGGAAATGTGATCCGTGCAAATGCGGGTGCTTTGCTTTCCCAGATAGCATCAGCGGCTAAAAATGCATCACTTACAGGTTTTGAGTTTGCAGGCGGTATTCCAGGTACACTTGGCGGTGCGGTCGTGATGAATGCAGGTGCATATGGCGGAGAGATGAAAGATGTGCTGAAAGAAGTTACGGTTATGACTGGTAACGGAGAGATTCTTACTCTTCCGGCAGAGAAGCTTGAGATGGGATACCGCACAAGTGTTGTAAAAACAAACGGTTATCTGGTGCTGGGAGCAGTAATCGAGCTTGAAAAGGGTGACCAGGAAGCAATAAAGACCAGAATGAAAGAACTGACTGAGCAGAGAGTCGGCAAACAGCCTCTGGAATTTCCGAGCGCAGGAAGTACATTTAAGCGTCCGGAGGGGTATTTTGCAGGCAAGTTGATCATGGATGCAGGTCTGAGGGGATATCAGACGGGCGGTGCACAGGTGGCTGAGAAACACTGTGGATTTGTGATCAATAAAGACAATGCAACTGCAGCAGATGTGTGCAGACTTATGAAAGATGTACAGGATAAGGTAAAAGAACAGTTTGGCGTAACTCTTGAACCAGAAGTGAAGTTTCTGGGAAATTTCGGAGATGCATTTGGACTGAATATAAAGTGACAGGAGATAAGAGATGCGTTTTGTAATAGTTACAGGAGTATCAGGGGCAGGAAAAACAGCAGCTTTGAAGATGCTGGAAGATGCAAATTATTTTTGCGTAGATAATCTTCCGATTCCACTGCTGGAGAAATTCGCGTCACTGATGCCGGAGATACATGGAGAGGATGTGCAGAATGTGGCACTGGGGATCGATGCGAGAAGCGGTCGCTCCCTGGATGAACTGGAAATTGTTCTGGACAGAATGAAAACCGCAGGATATGATTTTGAGATTCTGTTTCTGGATGCAGAGGACAGTGTGCTTGTCAAGCGATATAAGGAAACACGAAGAAGTCATCCTCTTGCCATGGGTGGAAGAGTAGATGACGGCATTCGTCTCGAGAGAGAGAAGATGCGCTTCCTGAAGAATCGTGCAGATTATATCATCGATACCAGCCATCTGCTGACAAGAGAACTGAAGCAGGAGATTGAAAGGATCTTTGTAGACAATCAAGAGTTCTGTAATATGATGATCTCTGTATTGTCATTTGGTTTTAAATATGGAATACCGGCAGATGCAGATCTCGTGTTTGATGTGCGTTTCCTGCCGAACCCATATTATGTGGATGAACTCAGACCGCTGACCGGTTTGGATGACCGTGTTTTTAATTATGTAATGGACTGCGATACAGCGGTGGCATTTGCAGATAAGCTGGAAGATATGATCACTTTCCTTATTCCAAATTACGTAAAAGAGGGAAAGACAAATCTGGTGATCGCAATCGGGTGTACAGGCGGCAAACATCGTTCTGTTACACTGGCACGGGAACTGTATTCCAGACTTTCAAAGAATACGAAATATGGATTCAGGCTGGAACACAGAGATGCGGAGAAGGACCGCCTGCTAAAAAAACAGGAAGGATGATACAGGAGAGATGTCTTTTTCGGAGATGGTGAAAGAAGAACTTTCCAGACAGATTGGAAATGCCAGGCACTGCAGGATCGCAGAACTGGCAGCTATCATAGGTTCCTGCGGGAGAATGGGGCATTTTCCACAGGGAGATATACTGAAGATCCAGACGGAAAATGAAGTAGTTGCAAGAAAGTGCTTTACATTATTGCAAAAAACATTTAATATAGAGACAGAAATATCTGTACGTGAGAACAGTCACCTGAAACGGGTAAAGGTATATGTAATTGAAATATCTGAGCCTAAAGAGATCCAGGTAATCCTTCAGGCTTTGAAACTGACCACGGACAGTGTTGACCACGGTACGCTTATAGTGGCAGATATGCTGGTGGCACAGCAGAATTGCTGTAAACGGGCGTTTATCAGGGGCGCTTTCTTAGCGTCGGGTTCAATCAGTGATCCTGAGAAAGGATATCACTTTGAGATTGTTTGTCCTGATGTAAGGAGAGCGGAGCAGTTACAGACGATCATCCGCAGTTTTTCGGTAGATGCTAAGATCGTGCAGCGAAAGAAATCACATGTGGTCTATGTGAAAGAGGGTGCACAGATTGTTGATATGCTTGCTGTTATGGAAGCCAATGTAGCATTGATGGACCTGGAGAACATCCGCATACTGAAAGAAATGAGGAATTCCGTAAACAGAAAAGTTAACTGTGAAACTGCGAATATTAATAAAACAGTAAATGCAGCTGTCAAGCAGATGGAGGATATTAAGCTGATTCAGCAGAAACTGGGATTTGAACAGCTTAATGAAGGACTTGCACAGATTGCAGAACTCCGGATGCAATATCCGGAAGCTACATTAAAAGAATTAGGAATGATGTTGAGCCCGCAGGTGGGCAAATCGGGAGTCAATCACCGTTTGAGAAAACTGAGTGCAATGGCTGACGAACTGCGGGAGAAACAAGGAGGAGAATTATTATGATCAAAAAACCAGTCACCATTAATTTATCCACAGGTCTGGAGACACGTCCTGTAGCACAGCTGGTACAGGTTGCAAGCCAGTTTAACAGTGAGATTTATGTAGAGATTGGAAAGAAGCGCGTAAATGCCAAGAGTATTATGGGCATGATGACTCTTGGACTTGATGCAGGAGAAGAGATTACATTATCTGCAAATGGTGATGACGAAGAAGCTGCAATGACAAGTATTGAGCAGTATTTAAGCAATCAGTAATCAGAATTCAGATTTCTTGGAATATAAGACACATCCGAAAGGGAAGACCGCTTTTCGGGTGTGTTTTCTTGTATTTAGGAGATTATAAGTTGACCATAAGAATAAAACAAGGTATAATGAAGTTACTGTGGATAAAATGCGCAGTGATACAATTTGTTGTGATAAACAGAGAGACTAAAGAAATGAGGAGCGTAACGAATGTCGAAATTTTTGAAATTTATTGTACATTTTATAGTGATATGCACCATTGCCTGTGTCGTTGGACTGGCGGTACCACCTTTCCTTGGAATTACGACAGAAATTATGGACGATTCCAGTAAAGAAACAAACCTTCCCATGGGATCTGTAACTTATGCGATTCCAGTGAAGACTTCCGAGGCAGCAGTAGGCGATTCTATCCTGTATCAGGGTGATTCCAAAGCGTATCGTTACATGATCACAGAGATGGACAAAGATAATAACACTTTTAAAGTAATAGATTCTACTGACAAAGATTCCGAACCGATTACTGTTGAGGTGAAGAATTATATTCCAAAGGTTGTTATTACGATAGGCTATGTGGGTTATCTTCTGATTGCGACAGAGAGTATCGAGGGTCTGATCATCCTTGGACTTGCTGTGCTTTTCCTTGTAATTCTTTACATAGTTGCAGAACTTTTGAAGAAAGAGCCGCAGGAGGATTACGATGATGCAGATACAGAGCCTGGATATGTCAAGAGTAAGAAAGAACTCAAGAGAGAAGAGAAGGCTAGAGAAAAACGTTACAAAGAAGAAGAACGTCAGATAAAGAAAGAAGAGAGAGCCCGTAAGAAGGGTAAAGAGCCGGAGCGCAAGAAGATTAAGACTGGTGGTTTCGTAGATGAGATCTATGAGGATGATCTGGAACCGGAGAAACCAAAGCAGCCAACAGCAGTTCAGGCAGCTACAGCCGCGACTACCGAGGCTCACGAACTTCTGAAGAAAGAAATTGCTGCAGCAACTGCAGATGAACCGGTAAAAGCAGAGGAGCCTGTACAGCAGGCAGAGACAGCATCTTCAACTCCTGTTTCAGGAAAAACAGAAGTGATCGTGCCACAGGTGAAGGAACAGCTGAGAAAGATGATGAGTGCATCTGACAGAAAACCTGTTGAACCGGATAAAACAGAGGAGGTTGAGGAGGCACCGGTAGAGATTAAACGTATGGTAATCCCGACATGGTCAGCTGCGCAGATTGCAGAGAGTGCCAAGAATCAGGGAGATGCTCCTGATATTGTAAGAGATGATGTAACGAAGGTTACACTGTTTGATTATTCTGATATCATAGCAGATGAACAGCCTGTTCATACAGAAGAGCAGACAACAGAAGAATAAGAAAACTTGTGGAACGTGTTTCTTCCTATATAATATAGAAGGAACACGTTCTTTCTATATTTAACCGATAAACTGCAACGCTGCTATTCAGCTATGAGTAAGTAGCAAAGCGGATTGTGAATATCCGCTTAATTTCTTTTTATATATAATAGGAAGAAACACGGAAAAATATAGTAATAAATATTGTATAGAATCAAATACAAAAAAATATGAAAAAAAGTGAAAAAAACACTTGCATTTTTCTGAGAGGTCGTGTATACTCTCAATTGTTGTGACATTGATAGCAATGAAGCGCGAGGTTGCTGCCGCAGAGATGGCAGGTTTTCCGTGGAGCGAATGTCAAGTTTGAAAACTGACGACAAGTCACTGTACAAGTTCAGAAGACCATCCAGGGATGGCGTGTGTGGTAAAAAATCGAAAGACACACACGGAGATGTGTACAGTCGCCGCTTGTCGTACTGCTTGAAAAGTACGAATAGGAGGAGACTTTTTTTATGGCAAATCAGGTAATGAGAATCACATTAAAGGCTTATGATCATCAGTTAGTAGATGCATCTGCAGCAAAAATCATCGAAACTGTTAAAAAGAACGGAGCAATGGTAAGTGGCCCAGTTCCGCTTCCAACTAAGAAAGAAGTTGTTACAATCTTAAGAGCCGTTCATAAAGACAAAGATTCCAGAGAACAGTTCGAACAGAGAACTCATAAGAGACTGATCGATATCCTGACACCAACACAGAAGACAGTAGATGCTCTGTCAAGACTGGAAATGCCAGCAGGTGTTAACATCGATATCAAAATGAAGACTAAATAAGGCATTGAACACTTAATGAGCATGTAATGCGAATTTAGTGAGAAAGCCCACCTCGACACTTAATGAATGACGAGCAAAGCGAGGAAATGAATTTAGTGACGATGGTGTCTCAACTATGATAATGCTATAAGCATTAAGCTATTTACTATATGATTGCCGGTAATCGGTAATCCGCTATAAGGAGGAAGAAAGAATGAAGAAAGCTATTTTAGCTACTAAAGTCGGAATGACTCAGATCTTCAATGAAGACGGCCAGTTGATTCCGGTAACAGTTTTACAGGCTGGTCCTTGTGTCGTAACCCAGGTTAAGACAGAAGAGAACGATGGATACGAAGCAGTTCAGGTCGGATTCGGAGACATCAGAGAAAGCCTTGTTAACAAACCGGAAAAAGGACACTTTGACAAAGCTGGCGTTGCAGTAAAGAGATTCGTTAAAGAGTTCAGATTTGATAACGCTGCTGAATATACAGTAGGACAGGAAATTAAAGCTGATATCTTTGCAGACGGCGATCACATTGATGCAACAGCTGTTTCCAAAGGTAAAGGTTTCCAGGGTGCGATCAAGAGACATGGTCAGTCAAGAGGACCTATGGCTCACGGTTCCAAATATCACCGTCATGCAGGTTCCAATGGTGCTTGTTCTGATCCGAGCAAGGTATTCAAAGGAAAACACATGCCAGGTCATATGGGAAATGTTCAGGTTACTGTACAGAACCTTGAGATCGTACGCGTAGATAAAGAAAATAACTTACTGTTAGTTAAAGGTGCTGTTCCAGGACCTAAGAAATCTTTGGTTACTATCAAAGAGACAGTAAAGTCCTTATAATAAGAAAGGAGGAGCACACAAATGGCAAACGTAACTGTTTATAATATGGAAGGCAACGAAGTTGGAACAATGGAACTGAATGATGCAGTATTCGGCGTAGAAGTCAATGAGCATCTTGTTCACCTTGCTGTTGTTCGTCAGCTTGCAAATAATCGCCAGGGTACTCAGAAAGCTAAAACACGTTCTGAAGTAAGCGGTGGCGGAAGAAAACCGTGGAGACAGAAAGGAACAGGTCATGCTAGACAGGGTTCCATCCGTGCACCACAGTGGACTGGCGGCGGTGTTGTATTCGCTCCGGTACCAAGAGATTATGAAGTAAAAATGAACAAGAAAGAAAGAAGAGCTGCTTTAAAATCTGCTCTGACTTCCAAAGTTCAGGACAATAAATTAGTAGTAGTTGATGCTCTTACACTTGCAGATGTTAAGACAAAAGAAATGCAGAAAGTTCTTACAAACCTGAAAGCTGAGAAAGCACTTGTGATCACAGCTACAGATGACAAGAACGTAATCCTTTCCGCTAGAAACATCACAGATGTACAGACAGCAACACCAAGTACTATTAACGTATACGATGTTATGAACCATGGCACCGTAGTTGTAACCAAAGATGCTGTAGCATCCATCGAGGAGGTATATGCATAATGGCTAACATTCAGTACTATGACGTAATCAAGAAACCAGTGATTACAGAAAAATCCATGAACGCTATGGCTGAAAAGAAATACACTTTCTTAGTTCATCCAGAAGCAAATAAATCTCAGATCAAAGAAGCTGTAGAGAAAATGTTCGAAGGAACAAAAGTAAAGAGCGTTAACACCATGAATATGGATGGAAAGAAAAAACGCCGTGGTATGACAGTTGGAACAACTGCTAAAACCAAAAAAGCTATCGTAGCTCTGACAGAAGACAGCAAAGATATCGAAATCTTCGAAGGACTTTAATTGATAGTTAGGCGGTAACGCAAGCGGTTACGAGTGCCACTTCGGAAGCGTTGCTTCCTCAGTCGCGTTACACGCTTATGAGTCTTCACAAGAATCTGACCTTACATGCAAGCATGACGGTTCGCTTCTTATGAATCCTCGGCACTCTGAATATCGCGAATATGTGCACGAAAGCACGAGAACAAATTCGAAAGGAGAACAAAAATGGGAATCAAAAGTTATAACCCATATACACCGTCTAGAAGACATATGACTGGTTCCGATTTCTCAGAGATCACAAAATCTACACCAGAGAAATCTCTTACCGTGTCTTTAAAGAAAAACGCTGGACGTAACAACCAGGGTAAGATCACAGTTAGACACCGCGGAGGCGGAAGCAGAAGAAAATATAGAATCATCGACTTCAAGAGAAGAAAAGATGGAGTTGCTGCAACAGTACTTTCCATCGAGTATGATCCAAACAGAACAGCAAACATCGCTCTTATCTGCTATGCAGATGGCGAGAAAGCATATATCCTTGCACCGGAAGGCTTAAAAGTAGGTCAGAAAGTTATGAACGGAGCAGAAGCAGAAGTTCGTGTTGGTAACTGCTTACCATTAGAGCTTATCCCGGTTGGTACAATGGTACACAACATTGAGCTTCATCCTGGAAAGGGCGGACAGATGGTTCGTTCTGCTGGAAACGGCGCTCAGTTAATGGCTAAAGAAGGCAAATACGCAACACTGCGTCTGCCATCTGGTGAAATGAGAATGGTTCCGATCGTATGCCGCGCATCTGTTGGCGTTGTCGGAAACGGAGATCACAACCTGATTAACATCGGTAAAGCCGGACGTAAACGTAACATGGGTATCAGACCTACTGTTCGTGGTTCCGTAATGAACCCGAATGACCATCCACACGGTGGTGGTGAAGGAAAGACCGGTATCGGTCGTCCAGGTCCATGCACACCATGGGGAAAACCTGCTCTTGGTCTGAAGACAAGAAAGAAAAACAAACCGTCCAACAAACTCATCGTAAGAAGACGCGATGGAAAAGCTTTAACGAAATAATAAGGAGGATTAAGCATGTCTCGTTCACTGAAAAAAGGACCTTTTGCAGATGCCAGCTTACTTAAAAAAGTAGACGCATTAAACGCTGCAAATGACAAATCCGTTATCAAAACCTGGTCACGCCGTTCTACAATCTTCCCGTCCTTCGTAGGACACACAATTGCTGTCCATGACGGAAGAAAACACGTGCCGGTATACGTAACAGAAGATATGGTTGGCCACAAACTCGGTGAGTTCGTTGCAACCAGAACTTACAGAGGACACGGAAAAGACGAAAAGAAATCCGGAGTTCGCTAGTATTTGACTTTATATTCTGTCTGCTGCCCATGAGACAGCGGACAGGTTAACCTGATATTGAGAGAAAGAGGAAAGGAGGCACTTTAAAATGGCAAAGGGACATAGAAGCCAGATAAAAAGAGCCAGAAATGAGAGTAATAGAGAGACAAGACCGTCTGCAAAATTATCTTATGCAAGAATTTCTGTTCAGAAAGCCTGCTACGTGTTAGATGTAATCCGCGGTAAAGATGTGCAGACAGCACTTGGTATCTTAACATACAACCCAAGATACGCTTCCAGCGTTATCAAGAAACTTCTTGAGTCAGCAATTGCAAATGCTGAAAACAATAACGGAATGAATGCAGACAACCTCTACGTTGCAGCCTGCTATGCAGATAAAGGACCTACAATGAAGAGAATTCAGCCGAGAGCACAGGGTAGAGCTTACAGAATCGAAAAGAGAACAAGCCATATCACTATCGTGCTGGATGAGAAATAAGGAGGAAAAGCATGGGACAGAAAGTTAACCCACATGGCCTTAGAGTCGGTGTTATCAAGGATTGGGATTCAAGATGGTATGCTGATGCAGACTTCGCTGATTACCTGGTAGAAGACTACAACATCAGAACATTCCTTAAAAAGAAATTATACAGCGCAGGTGTTTCCAAAATCGAGATTGAAAGAGCATCTGACAGAGTTAAGATCATCATCTACACAGCTAAACCTGGTATCGTAATCGGTAAAGGCGGCGCTGAGATCGAAAAAGTTAAAGCTGAATTAAAGAAATTCACAGACAAAAAACTTATCGTAGATATCAAAGAAGTAAAGAGACCAGACAGAGACGCTCAGTTAGTAGCAGAGAATATCGCATTACAGCTTGAGAACCGTATCTCTTTCAGACGTGCAATGAAATCTACAATGCAGAGAACAATGAAGGCCGGAGCAAAAGGTATCAAAACATCCGTATCCGGACGTCTTGGCGGTGCTGATATGGCTCGTACAGAGTTCTACAGCGAAGGAACTATCCCGCTTCAGACACTTCGTGCAGATATTGACTATGGATTCGCAGAAGCAGACACAACATACGGCAAAGTTGGCGTAAAAGCTTGGGTCTACAATGGCGAAGTACTTCCAACAAAAGGAACTAAGGAAGGGAGCGATAAATAATGTTAATGCCAAAAAGAGTAAAACGTCGTAAACAATTCCGTGGCTCCATGAGAGGAAAAGCCCTCAGAGGTAATAAGATCAATTATGGTGAATTCGGACTTGTTGCAACCGAACCGTGTTGGATCCGTTCCAACCAGATCGAAGCAGCCCGTGTTGCTATGACTCGTTATATCAAACGTGGTGGTCAGGTTTGGATTAAGATTTTCCCAGATAAACCAGTAACAGCGAAACCAGCAGAAACACGAATGGGTTCCGGAAAAGGTGCCCTTGAATACTGGGTAGCAGTTGTTAAGCCAGGACGTGTAATGTTCGAAATCGCAGGCGTTTCAGAAGAAATCGCTCGTGAAGCATTACGTCTTGCAATGCACAAGTTACCATGTAAATGCAAAATCGTTTCTCGTGCAGACTTAGAAGGCGGTGATAACAGTGAAAATTAATAAATTCGTGGAAGATTTAAAGGCAAAATCAGCTGCAGAATTAAATGAAGAATTAGTAGCTGCTAAAAAAGAACTTTTCAATCTGAGATTTCAGAATGCAACTAATCAATTAGAGAACACAAGCCGCATTAAAGAGGTTCGCAAGAACATTGCAAGAATCCAGACAGTAATTACTGAGCAGGCTAACGCTTCCAAATAATAGGAGGAAACTATCGTGGAAAGAAATCTGAGAAAAACCCGCGTGGGTAAGGTTGTCAGCAATAAGATGGACAAGACCATTGTAGTTGCTATTGAAGACCATGTAAAACATCCTCTTTACAAAAAAATCGTGAAGAGAACATATAAATTAAAAGCTCATGATGAAAATAATGAGTGCAATATCGGTGATACCGTAAAAGTTATGGAAACCAGACCGTTATCCAAAGATAAAAGATGGAGACTGGTTGAAATCGTAGAGAAAGTTAAATAAGGAGGAGACCAGTATGATTCAGCAGGAAACTAGACTGAAAGTTGCCGACAACACTGGTGCAAAAGAAATCCTTTGTATTCGTGTTATGGGCGGCTCTACAAGAAGATATGCAAGCATTGGCGATACAATCGTTGCTACTGTTAAAGATGCAACACCAGGCGGCGTTGTTAAAAAAGGTGACGTTGTAAAAGCTGTTGTAGTTAGAACTAAAAAAGGCGCTCGTCGTAAAGACGGATCTTATATCCGCTTCGATGAAAATGCTGCCGTAATCATTAAAGACGACTTAACTCCGAGAGGAACACGTATCTTTGGACCAGTTGCCAGAGAACTTCGTGAAAAGAAATTCATGAAGATCGTTTCCTTAGCTCCGGAAGTATTATAGGAGGGTGCCTAATGTCAGCTATGAAAATTAAAAAAGGTGATACTGTAAAAGTTATCGCTGGTAAAGATAATGGCAAAGAGGGTAAAGTCCTTGCAGTAAACGCAAAAGACAATACCGTTATTGTTGAGAATATCAACAAGGTTACAAAACACAGCAAACCATCTGCAGCAAATCAGCAGGGCGGAATCATCACAAAAGAAGCTCCACTGCACATCTCCAATGTAATGCTGGTTGTTGATGGACAGGCTACAAGAGTAGGCTTCCAGATGGACGGAGACAAAAAAGTCCGCGTTGCTAAAAAAACCGGTAAGGTTATCGATTAATTAAGAGAGGAGGCATGACAAGTGAGTAGATTAAAAGAAATGTACAAAAATGAGATCATGGATGCCATGACCAAAAAATTTGGATACAAAAATGTTATGGAAGTGCCAAAACTCGACAAGATCGTAATCAATATGGGTGTTGGTGAAGCCAAAGAAAACGCTAAGCTTCTTGATGCTGCAATCGCAGATATGGAACTTATCACAGGACAGAAAGCAATCGCTACTAAAGCTAAAAAATCTGTCGCTAACTTCAAAATCAGAGAGGGTATGCCGATCGGTTGTAAAGTTACATTAAGAGGAGAAAAAATGTACGAGTTCGCTGATCGTCTGATCAACCTTGCACTTCCTCGTGTACGTGACTTCCGTGGTGTTAACCCGAACGCATTCGATGGCCGTGGAAACTACGCTCTGGGTATCAAAGAGCAGCTGATCTTCCCGGAAGTTGAATATGATAAAGTTGACAAAGTAAGAGGTATGGACATCATCTTCGTTACTACAGCTAAGACTGATGAAGAAGCACGTGAATTACTGACATTATTCAATATGCCGTTTGCAAAGTAATAGGAGGAACGATTCATGGCTAAAACAGCAATGAAAATCAAACAGCAGCGCAAACAGAAATTCTCCACAAGAGAATATACACGCTGCAACATTTGTGGACGTCCACATTCTGTTTTAAGAAAATACGGAATCTGCAGAATCTGCTTCCGTGAATTAGCTTACAAGGGACAGATCCCGGGCGTTAAGAAGGCTTCCTGGTAGGAACCGGATTTAATAAATATAAATAAACGATCGGCTGATTTATCAGTCCGATCATGTGTCCAAACGAGATTTATGATAAAACAGGTAACAATGTAAACTATTTAATATAAATGCACATGTAAAGTCTGAATTATAGGAGGAAACTAACATGACAATGAGCGATCCAATCGCAGATATGCTTACAAGAATCCGTAACGCAAACACTGCAAAACATGACACAGTAGATGTTCCGGCATCCAAAATGAAAATTGCAATTGCTAACATCCTTGTTGATGAAGGATATATTGCAAAATATGATTTAGTTGAAGACGGAGTTGTTAAAACTCTTCATATCACACTGAAATATGGTGAAGACAAAAACGAAAAAATCATCACTGGTTTAAAGAGAATCTCCAAACCTGGTCTTCGTATCTACGCAGGTAAGGATGAGCTTCCAAAAGTTCTTGGTGGACTTGGAATCGCAATTCTTTCTACAAACAAAGGTGTTATTACAGATAAAGAAGCCCGTAAACTTCAGGTTGGCGGCGAAGTATTAGCATTCGTTTGGTAATTTGAACCAAGATTTTTTATAGAGAATTAACTATAAATGAGCAAATTTGAAAAATTGCACAAAACTACACTGCGAATTTCATAAATGAATCAAAATCATTGCTTTCCTTTGCGCATTGAAAAAGATAACGATACTTTTCCA
>NZ_JBQHWS010000051.1:0-25451 GCF_052063845.1 Blautia sp. HCP3S3_D9 | reverse complement strand
TAGATGGGAATGGGATGAGGGGAATACCTCTTAGATGTCCTTACCTCTATACCATAAAAAGAAATAAGTCTGTAAGTGATTTCTCTTGCTTACAAACTTATTATACGAGGATATTATATATGAATTATGATTCCGTCCCATTAAGGGACTTTAAAGAACTGAACGACTGGGATACTGTTATTTTTGTTTACAAATCTGCCCTAAAGCAGGTTCGAACAAAAATCGATATTCTCAATGATGAGTTTCAGCACAGACATAAATACAACCCGATCGAACATATCAAATACAGGATCAAAACTCCTGAGAGTATTGTTAAAAAACTGAAACGACATGGCTATGACTCCAGCATAGAAAACATGGTCCGCTATGTAAACGATATTGCCGGCATCCGTATCAGTTGTTCTTTTACGTCTGATATTTATCTGATCGCAGATATGCTTTCCAAACAGAATGACCTGACAATCCTTGCCAGACGTGACTATATGAAGAATCCGAAGAGAAGCGGATACCGAAGCTATCATATGCTGGTCACCACACCAGTCTTTCTTTCAGACAGTATTATCGATACAAAAGTAGAGATACAGATCCGTACTGTTGCACAGGATTTCTGGGCAACGCTGGAGCATAAAATGCACTATAAATTCGAGGGCGATGGTCCTGACTATATCACGAAAGAATTACGCGAATGTGCCCGCTATGTGGCAGAACTGGATGCCCGCATGGAAGAATTGAATAATGAAATTCAGAAATATGGAAAATTAACAGACAAAAAAATGCCGCAGTAATAAGCTGCGGCATAATTACTCAAAAATCAAAATCACTACAGAGCTTCCCTGAATATTACATCATCCACAATCTCTGCAAAACATCCCCATAAAACGAGGAGTGCCCCGGCAGTGGTTTACCGGGGCTATTATTATGAAAAAAATTTATGTGTAATGATAACACATTACAACGTCTTTCGTAGGTTCTTTCGAACTGTTTATATAATAGCAATCAGTTATGAACAAAATATGAACTTGCAGTTAAATTTTCGTTTATTTGCACAATTAATTTTGTTTTTTTATACTTTTTTTAGAGAAATAATACATATATTTCATTCTTTCCTCAATCATCACTTGTATATCTTGTATATTTCTGTCACATTCATTTGTCCGTATCAGGCGGAAATATTTTAGTTAAAAAGGCTCTTTGCAAAATCCACCAGTTTATGCAGAATTCCCTTTACTTCTTCTTTGCCAATTCCCATTTCTTCTAACTTATCGTAAACCTTTGTCACTGTACTTCTGAGCTGTTCTTCATCAATATTCGAATCCTTGACCTGTTTCACGATCTTAACCACTTTGTTCTCTTCCTCGTCAGTCAGACTTACTCCCACTGTACTTTCTGCAGTCTGGATCAGTGACTTGATCTGTTCATCAGAAATATCCTGCTGTGCCATTGCATCTTTTACATTCATGATAATCTCTACTACTGCATCTGGATCTGATGCCAGAGAATCAATTGCATTATCTGTGATAACCTCCTGTACTGTAGCAGATGCATCGGATGCCATTGCAGGTATTGCCGGTGTTGTACACATAATTGCTCCAGCAAGAACAAGTGCACCAAATTTCTTTATTCTCATAATTGAATTACCTCCATAATCTCAGACAGCCTGCGGCTGTTGTTTCCATACACAGATACCGGACGTGTATACGATTTAGTCTGTCCATATCTGCGATTCTTTCTCATTTACCGGACCTATTATAGCATTCCTTTCTCTTGTTCTGTAAAATAAATGTTGCTACGTATTTCTCCCATTAGAAGTAATATAAAAAGCATCCGATGGCTAGACGGATGCTTTTTATATTACGTTCAAATTTATTTTTTAAAAGGAAGGAGAGTTAATTGCCTTTCCAGGCAATCAACATATGAAAAAGAAATTTTATAAAAATAATGTTGGCTTTATTATTTTTATGGTCATAGTATATCCTGCAATTATGATAGAATCATGTTTAACTTGTGAAAAATTTTTGAACAAATGTCAAATGATTTATGAAGGCAGTAAATAAATCTCTGATCACATCTGTATATTTAACTGTACTCCTTCTTTACAAACTGCTGAATGCATTTGCCAGCTGTGCAAACTGTTCCAAAGTTAACGCCTCTCCTCTGATATTCAGGGATAATCCACACATTCCCAGTGCTTCCTCAATCTGTTCTTTAGAAAATGGTACCTCAGGAGAATTCTTCAGACCATTAACCAGTGTCTTTCTTCTCTGATTGAAAGAAGCCCGGATAATACAGAACATCAATTTCTCATCCTTCACCTCAACCGGCGGCTCGGCATATCTTTCCAGACGGATCACTGCACTTCCGACTTTTGGTCTCGGCATGAAACAGTTCGGAGGTACATTCGCAACGATTTGAGGCTTTGCATAATACTGTACAGCCAGTGATAATGCACCATAGTCCTTCGTTCCCGGTCCTACCTGCATTCTGTCTGCAACCTCTTTCTGCACCATGATCGTGATCGAATCAATTGGAACCTGATTCTCAAACAGCCCCATGATAATAGGGGTAGTAATGTAATATGGCAAGTTTGCAACAACCTTGATCTGCCGACCCTGATTCTTCTCCAGCGCCAGCTGTCTGATATCCACCTTCAGGATATCGTTATTGATCACAGTTACATTATCCCAGTCCTTCAGTGTATCCTGCAGAATCGGGATCAGTGTTGTATCAATCTCAACAGCAGCCACCTCTCTTGCAGCTTCAGCCAGATACTGAGTCATAGTTCCAATTCCCGGCCCAATCTCCAATACAAAATCATCTTTTGTAATCTGTGCAGAGTCAATAATCTTGTCCAGAACATGGGTATCGATCAGAAAGTTCTGACCAAACCTCTTCTGAAATGCAAAATTATACTTCTGAAGCACTTCTATGGTATACTTTGGATCTCCTAGATACGGTCTGGTCATAATCTTAACTCCCTTTTCTTGTATTATTTACTGAAATCTTTCTCGTACAGAACAATATATCCATCTCTGTCCGTGCGCTTCTTTGATATGTTACGTTTAAACTTGCGAATTCCTCCCTGTGACTTCGCGATTGCTGCATCGATCAACTCTTTTACAGTACCGATATTCATCGGAGAATCCTCTTTCTGGTTGATACCGATCAGGTTATACAGTGCAAGCATTCCCATCTGATCAATGGTATAACCGTTCTCTTTTGTATAAACCCTTGCAAAATTGACAAGTTCATCATTCGTAAATACCGGAATATTGATCATAGATGTAAACTTCTTTGCAAATTTCGGATACTTGGCAATGAGCTTACGCATACCAATTTTCTCATCCTCAATGATCACAGTCAGTCCATCGGTATTTACTTCCATTGCTTTATCAATCATCTCAACTGTTTCCTGGATCAGCTGGTTTGCATTCTCGATAACCAGGAAACCACCTGCCAGTTTGGCAAAGATTTTATAAATATTTTTACCATTGATCTGCTCAGCAAAGACATAAGCAACCTTAGATGCCTCCAGATTTAATTCCTTACAGATTGCCGGGATCAGACCTGAGATCAGTCGGGTCTTTCCGCATTCTTTGCCACCCATAACGATAATATTTCCTGTTTTGGATGTCTTATCGGCAGCAGCCATCTGTACATCACATAAAGTATCGATCAACTGCTCCTTCATTCCCGGAACTTTTACAAAATATGTAAACAGCTGCTTCTCATCATCTGTCAGTTCTTTCTCTCTTGGTACAATATCTCTTGGATCCCCAGCATCCTTAGTCTGAATAGACTCAATAAAGCGTTCCAACTGTTCTTCTTCTGTCAGTGGTTCTTCCGGCTCGGATGGTTCTGCTAATTCTTCTACTGCCGGCTCCTCAATGTCTTCCAGATTCAAATCTGCATTTCCTGCCGGTCCATGCAGAAATTCTTCTTCAGCTCTTCTGAGGTCTTCCTCTGTAACATCATCCTCATCGTCTTCATCAAAAACAGCATTTTCTAAAACCGGTTTCTCAGCTTCAGTAACTACAGTTTCATCGGATTCTGCAACGTCTGTTTCCTTCTCTTCTACAGTTGGCTCTTCTGGAAGTTCTACATCATCTTCTGAAAGATCTCCACTAAGAAAATCCGGTTCTACCAGCTCATCTGAAAGCTCCTGTACTGTCGGTTTAACAGTTTCTGTTTCTTCTTTTGGAGATTCTTCTGCTTTGGATTCTGTTTTTGGTTCTTCCTTCGGAATTTCAATTCCCTGTGCAGTTGCTGCTGCCAGAATTGTATCTTCCAGATTAAATTCTTTACCGTCAACTCCAAAAGAGTCCATAGACAGTTTTGTCTCTGCAACATCTTCTACTCTCGGAGCTTTACTCAGTTCCATATTCTTCATAGATGCCGGAATATTTAGTTCTGGCATACGGATTGTTGCACCAAAGTCTGCAGGTTTCTCTTCCTTCTCAGGATTTACTGCTACCGGTGCCTCTCCTGGCTTCTTCGGTTCTTCTTCCAGTTCCGGTGCATCCTCAGGATCTTTTTCTGATGCATCATTCTTTATGATTTCTTCCGGAATCTCGTCCTCTTTCGTGATCCCGGCTTCATTAACCATATCCATGGATTCTTCTGTAAATTCTTCCTTCTCTTCCAGAGACTTGCCTCCGAAGATATCCCGGATGCTCTTAGAAATCTTCTCCTGAATACCTGCCATATTCACCTGAACCTCTGGTTCCTGTTCTGCAAATTCTTCACTCTCTGTACCTTCTTTATCTGCATTACCGGATGTCGGTTCAGTTATTTCCGTTTCCACTGTCTGCTCATGAACCACTTCGTTCTCTTCGCTTACAGTGTCTTCATTCTCTTCTTCCGCCTGTTTCGGAGCCTCTTTTTCTGTTTTCTTCAGTTCCAGCTCTTTTGCCTGTTCTGGTGTAAGAAGTTTCGGAACAAACTGTTTTTCATATTTTGCTTTCTCAGCACCTGTCAGTTCTCCCATTCTCATCTTGAGATCATAGGCTTTCATGACATATTTTCCATCACTGAACCAGAGAATAATCTCATTACATAAGTCCAGACATTTTTGTTTTTCACCGGCCTTATAATACAAAGTTGCCAGTTCATATGACCATTTCTCTGTAAATTCCTGTTCTTTATATTCCTCCAGAATTCTGATCTGTTCATTTAATGAAGAATTCTTTGCTCTGGCAATTTTATATTGCAGAATATACTGTGTACTGTCATTGGAAGCTACCTGTTTATATTCTTCGAAAAACTCTTCAGCTTCATCAATATCTTTCATTCTCAAAGAGATTTCTACTAAACGATACAGAATGTTCTTGCCAATAGATGCTTTGTGATATGCCAGCAGAAAAATCTCTTTACTGTCTTCATATCTGCCATTCGCCGCATAAATTTCACCGACAACACATAAAGTACGAACATTCTTTACACGTCTCCAGTCAATACTGTCTACGATATTCATGGCGCCTTTATAGTCTTTATCCTGAACCAGTTTATTGATCTCTTCCAGTTTTATCCGAAATTCTTCTTTGTCCAATGTATTCACCAACTTTCCATAATTATGTTCAGTGTATCATAAGCCCATATCCTTGTCAAAAGATTACGTTACTGCGCCCTGAACTACCTGAAATACCTTATTTATCTGGAACTGATGACTGATAAAATCATCCAGTCCCGTACACGTGATCAATGTCTGAATATCACTGATACTGTCCAGAAGATAATTCTGTCTGCTGCTGTCCAACTCAGAAAGAACATCATCCAGAAACAGGATCGGCGTATCCTTTATTTTTCTTTTTACAATATAAATCTCTGATAATTTAAGTGAAAGCGCAGCGGTTCTCTGCTGTCCCTGGGAACCATATCTGCGAATATCAATTCCATTTGCCATGACACAGAGATCATCCCTGTGTGGTCCCACAGAAGTCAGCTTCATTCTCATATCCCGTTCCCTGCTGTCCCTTATCGCATTCTCCAGATCATCAGCTGCCGCACTTGGTTCATAAATTACTTCAAGTTCTTCCAGATCTCCTGTAAGGTTATGATGAATCTGTCTTACCGTCTCATTTAATTCATCAATAAACTCACTGCGTTTATGAATGATCCGCCGGCCATACTCTGCCATCTGCATGTCCCAGATCTCAAGAGTATCTTTCAGAGAAGGCTGGACATAAATATCTTTCAACAGCTTATTTCTCTGGTTAACAATATGATTATAAGATGCAATATCTGTAAGATAAATCTTATCCAGCTGGCATAATTCCAGATCAAGAAACCTTCTTCTCTCTCCTGGCCCGTTTTTTATAATATTCAGATCCTCGGGAGAAAAGAACACCAGATTAACAACTCCGAACAATTCCCCAGCCTTTCTGATAGGTAGCCCGTTGATTGCTACACCTTTTGCTTTATTCTTCCTCAGGTGCATATCAATCTTATAAGAAAGCTCATCTCGGTTCACCATCATTCGGATGTGAGCTTCATCCTCACCAAACCGGATCATATCTTTGTCCTTGCTTCCTTTATGTGACTTAGTTGTTCCACACAAATAAAGTGCTTCCAGAATATTCGTCTTTCCCTGGGCATTATTTCCATAAAAAATATTCGTTCCCGGTGCCAGCTCAAGTTCCAGAGATTCATAATTCCTGAAATTTTTTAACTGAACGGATTCAATATACATTCGCTCACCTGATCACTTTGATTTCTTTTCCATCATAAGAAACAACATCACCTTCGTACACTTTACGTCCGCGACGCTCATCTACTTCACCATTAACTTTTACCAGCCCGTCACTGATCACATATTTCGCTTCTACCCCGTCCTGAACGAGATCTGCAAGTTTCAGCAACTGCCCCAATTTTATAAATTCGTCTCTGATCTTAATTTCTTCCATTGTCATTTACTCCCTTATCTTGTCTGATTCTGGTT
Source organism: Blautia sp. HCP3S3_D9 (assembly GCF_052063845.1). Lineage (NCBI taxonomy): Bacteria > Bacillati > Bacillota > Clostridia > Lachnospirales > Lachnospiraceae > Blautia > Blautia sp. HCP3S3_D9. The sequence continues at coordinate 18,517 of NZ_JBQHWS010000051.1, read as the reverse complement.
GATATTTACAGGCAGAATCAAATATGTGTAATTCTCCTCATCATCTCTGATAAAGCATGGTGCTTTTGGATTTACGAGGTAGATACTGATTGTTTCATCGTCAATTACTTTAAGTGCATCGATCAGGAATCTCGGGTTAAAACCAATCAGAATATCCTTGCCCTCCTTACTGATATCAATATTTTCATTCATGGAACCCATTGCAGAATCAATACGTAATTCCATAGAATTATCAGTAATTTCAATAATGATCGGTTTCTTTTCTCCCTCTCTTACCAACAATGTAGCACGGTCAATACAATCCAGGAATTCTTTCTTATTAATCTCGATCTTAGTTTCATAATCACTGGAAAGCATCTGGTCGATACGGAAATATTCACCGTCGATTAGTCTGGATACAACGATTGTCTGATCAAACTCAAATAAAATATGGTTCTTTGAGAAATAGATATTTACAATATCATCAATTTCACCAGAAAGGATCTTACTGATCTCATTCAGAGTCTTGCCAGGTACGACAACCTTACGGTCAGCATAGTCTTTCTTCAGTTCCATACGTCTGATCGCGATACGATGTCCATCCAGGGATACAATCTTCAGGTAGTTATCTTTAATCTCAAATAATTCACCAGTCATTAATTTGTTTGTTTCATTAGAAGCAATTGAAAAAATTGTCTGTCTAATCATTTCTTTAAGAGTAAACTGTGAGATAGTAAGGCTTTTTTCTCTTTCAATAATTGGGAGATACGCAAAATCTTCTCCAGATTTACCAGGAATTGTGAATTTTGCTTTTTCACAGGTAATGGTGGCAGTAAGTTTCTCATCTGTTTTAATAGTTACCTCATTATCTGGCAGTCGACGAATGATTTCATAGAAGATTTTTGCATCCAATGCAATAATACCCTTTTCTTCAATGACTCCATCAACGATTGTTTCAATACCAAGTTCCATATCATTGGTAGTAAATTTAATCTGGTTAGTAGTGGCATCTATTAAAATGCATTCAAGAATTGGCATGGTAGTTTTTGATGGAACTGCTTTGAGTGAGATACTGACACTTTTGAGCAGGTTATTTTTCTGGCAAATAATTTTCATAATGTGTATAACTTCCTTTCTGGGTGATGTGGTTTTTTTATAGATAAATATATAAAAGGAATCCGTCGTCGCCGCCGTAGGGGGTGTGAATATGTGAAAAACTCTACTCGAGGCTGATTTTTCAAGGATTTCGAATATGGATAACTTCGTGTAAAGAGGTGCTTAAAGTATGTGTATAACTTGTGTACAAATTTACCGCCAAAAAAGGGGCAGAAAGTTATACACACTTATACACATTCTATCAACATCTTATACACAATTTATACAGTCAGTTATCCTCATCCCTGTGGATTAATCTTTTTCTTTAAGGTATCAATTGTGTTTTTAAGGTTTTCGTCGTTTGAAATTTCTTTTTCAATCTTGTCAATGCCGTGCATAACTGTAGTATGGTCACGGTTTCCGAGACATTTTCCGATAGATTTCAAAGGAGTTGAGATAATTTCTCTGCACAGATACATAGCAATCTGACGAGGGGTTACGATTTTGGAGTTACGTTTGTTTCCGCAAAGATCGTCTACTGAAACATCAAAATGTTCTGCAACCATGGAAATAATATATTCCGGCGTGATCACTTTCTTTTCATCTGGAGAAATAATATCTTTCAGTGCCTGTTCAGCAAGTTCAAGTGTAACTTCCTTCTTTTCAAGTTTGGCAAAAGCCATAACTTTATTGATCGCACCTTCCAGCTCTCGGATGTTGGATTTGATATTGTTTGCGATATATTTGATTACTTCTTCATTAATATCATAGCCATCCATTTCTTCTTTTTTATGAAGAATTGCCATTCTGGTTTCATAATCAGGCAAAGTGATGTCAGCGATCAGCCCCCATTCGAATCGTGAACGGAAACGTTCTTCCAGGATTTCCATATCTTTTGGCGGTTTATCTGAGGAAATGATGATCTGCTTTTTCGCACTGTGCAGACTGTTGAAAGTATGGAAAAATTCCTCCTGTGTAGATTCCTTTCCTATAATAAACTGAATATCATCGACCAGAAGAACATCAATATTTCTGTATTTTTCACGGAATTTGGTCATTGCTGAGTTATTTCCGTTTCGGATTGTTTCAATCAGCTCGTTTGTAAATTCCTCACTGGTAACATAGAGCACCTTACTGTTCTCATCGTGATCAATGATAAAATGTGCGATAGAATGCATAAGGTGAGTCTTACCCAGACCTGCACCACCGTAGATAAACAGTGGATTATAGGTATCTCCAGGAGATTCGGCAACTGCAAGGGCTGCTGCCTGGGCGAATTTGTTGTTACTTCCGACTACGAAAGTGTCAAAAGTATATTTGGGATTCAGGTGTGCCTCCTCGCAGCGGGCATCCTGAGACTGTGCTTTCTGTGAAACAGTCTCTTTTTTGGGAACATCCTCCGGTAATATGAAATTAATATCACAGTTTTCCATTCCGGTAACCTCACTGATCGTTACCTGGAGCGGAAGTTTGTACTTCTTACTTATATAATTGAGACCAACCTGCTCAGATGGCACGATAATCGTGACTACATTGTCAACAACTTCATAAACTGTCAATGGTTTCAGCCAAGTGTTGAAAGAAACGTCAGACAGATCATGTTCAGTTTTGACGATCTGCAGGATTTCATCCCATTTTTCCACAACTTTGTTCATTTTTTGGTTCTCCCGGTTCGTTTTACTTCTATATTTAAGGGTATTTGGAGCGTGTGAACAGTAACGTTTTCCACAAACTCCGGCCGTATTCTTTAAAAAAGACATAAATATCCTTATATATATTATAATAAAACAGGTGTTTTCGCAATGAATATTTGATGGAAATGTGGAAAAAAAGTTATCCCCATTTTTTATGTGGATTAGTGTGGATAACAGTGGATAAGGATATATTGATTAACATAATTCGGCACCGTATACTTGAAATCCACAAAAATATGTGTATAATTTTATGCACTGTCGAAAATACCGAAATAAAAGTAATTTTTTCTGGATATGTGTAAAATCCAGAGATAGAAAGTGGATAGTTTTCCAGGTATTCCACAAGTTATCCACAAGTTATCCACAAATTGTGGATAATATTACGTAAACCAATTTAGTAATCCACAATTCATAAAAATCCAGACAAAATCTTTGTGTAAATAATACTTGACGAATCCGCCCTTTATGAATATAATTGAAATGATGTTCTAATAAGTGAAGTAAGCGGGGATTTTGGAGTCGAAATTCAGGTTCCCTGACTACTGAGAAGTTACAAAATTTAACATGGATAATAGATAAAGGAGGTGCTTTACCTATGAAAATGACATTTCAGCCGAAAAAAAGATCTAGAGCGAAAGTTCATGGCTTCAGAGCTCGTATGAGCACAAAAGGTGGTCGTAAAGTATTAGCTGCCAGAAGATTAAAAGGAAGAAAGCATTTATCAGCCTAAGAATAAGACCGCAGTTATGTGGTCTTTTCTTCTCTTAAAAAAGAGATTATGAAAGGGGATTCTATGCAAAGATCAGAGTCCTTAAAAAAAAATCACGATTTTCAAAAAGTATACAAAAATGGAACATCAAAAGGTAATCGGTATCTGGTGATGTACGTACTGAAAAATCAGTACATGAAGAATCGTCTGGGAATATCAGTAAGTAAAAAAGTAGGGAATAGTGTGGTCCGCCACAGACTCACCAGATTGATAAGAGAGAGTTATCGGTTAAACGAAGCGGAATTTGAAAATGGTTTGGATATTGTAGTAGTTGCACGTCCGCAGGCAAAGGACAGAACCTATCATGAGATAGAGAGTGCCCTGATGCATCTAGCAGGCAAGCACTGCATAGCAGGTAAGAACAATGATAAAGAAGTTTCTGATCAGAATAATTAAACTCTATCAAAAGTATATATCACCGATGAAGAGAACAAAATGTCCTTATATTCCCACATGTTCTCAATATGGTTTAGAAGCAATCGAAAAATATGGTGCATTAAAGGGCGGTCTTCTTGCGGTATGGAGGATACTTCGCTGTAATCCTTTTTCCCATGGAGGCTATGACCCTGTACCGTAAAGACAGGAATGTACTTGAAAATTGAATATTGATCGATCGAAGGAACCTCCTGTCATTTATGGATTCTAGGAGGAAATGAACTTGGAAATGATTTTAGCGACAAAGAGCAGCACTCCCATCATTGGTCAGCTTGCGACCGTTATGGGGTGGATCATGGATGGTATTTACAAATTGCTGAATATCTTTGGAATTCAGAATATCGGTATTTGTATTATCATCTTCAGTATCCTTATTTATGCTTTTATGACCCCACTGCAGATCAAACAGCAGAAATTCTCTAAGCTGAGTGCGATCATGCAGCCGGAACTTCAGAAAATTCAGAAGAAGTACAAGGGAAAAAACAACGATGCTGCTGCAATGCAGAAAATGCAGGAGGAAACACAGGCTGTATATCAGAAATACGGTGTATCTCCTACAGGAAGCTGTGTACAGCTTGCAATCCAGTTCCCTATTTTGATGGCATTATACCAGGTAATTTATAAAATTCCGGCATATGTAGGAAGTGTAAAGGATATCCTTGCATCTGCAGTTACCAGTATTACAGGTGTAAACGGATATACAGATATCCTTCAGCAGTTTATCACAGATAATAAGATGACAAGAGTTCAGCTTATTATGGATGGAAGTAAAGCTACAAGTAATTCAGTCACAGACTTTTTGTATGCATTATCACCTTCTCAGTGGAAAGCACTTGCTGAGACAAGCCAGTTTGCAGGATTTACTGATACACTGAACAGCACTGCAAAAGAGATTTCACATGTGCAGAATTTCTTTGGTCTGAATATCGCTGATCAGCCACTGACTTATATGAAAGCAGTTTTTGCAGGAGGATCTGTTCTTCTGGCAATCATTGCGATTCTTATTCCGATACTTGCATGGGCTACACAGATGATCAACTTAAAGCTGATGCCTCAGGCAGCACAGCAGAGCGGCGATTCACAGCAGGATGCAATGATGAACTCCATGAAGACAATGAATATGGTAATGCCGCTGATGTCAGCAGTATTCTGTTTCACATTCCCTGTAGGTCTTGGTATTTACTGGGTAGCAAGTGCAGCAGTAAGAAGTGTGCAGCAGGTTGTTATCAATAAAAAGATGGATAAGATCCAGATTGAAGACCTGATCAGTGAGAATATGAAGAAGATGGAAAAGAAGCGTGAGAAAGCGGGACTTCCACCTCAGAAGATTACAAATCAGGCCCATCAGAGCGTCAAGAATATCAATAAGATTGAAAAAGGCAGCAGCAATACAAATGTTGAGACAAGAGCCAAGAAGGTTGAAGAAGCTTACAAAAACGCTGAGAATGCAAAATCTGGCAGCATTACTGCAAAGGCCAATCTGGTAAAAGCATTTGATGAGCGTAATAAGAAGAAGTAGTCAGGAACGGAGGGGTTGGCATGGAGGATTATATCCAGTTTTCAGCGAAAACAAAGAGTGAAGCAATTACAAAAGCATGTATCGAGCTTGGCGTATCCAGTGACCAGCTTGACATTCAGGTAATAACAGAGGGCAGCAACGGATTTTTTGGAATCGGAAGCAAGCCTGCAATTATCAAGGTTCGCAAGGTTGAACCGGTTTCTGAAGAGCAGGAAATGAAAGAAATCGTAGAGACAGTAAAGCTTGATTCTTTCAAAGAAGAAGCACTTGTTTCTGTAAAAGAAGAGAAGAAGCCGGAACCTGTAAAACAGGAAAAGAGAGAAACAAAACCTGTTTCTGAGAAACCAAGACAGCCGAAACCTGCAAAGGAGAAAGCTACAAAAGAAAAACAGCCAAGAGAACCAAAGAAAGATTTCAAAGAGTCAAAACAGATTAGAGAAAAAGCGGCAAAACCTGTAAAACCAGCGAAGCCGGTAGAGATCATCACTGATCCGGAAGAGATCAAAGAAGTAGAGAACAGAGCAAAGGAATTCCTGCGTGATGTATTTGCTTCTATGAATCTCGGAGAAGTAGAGATCACATCTGAATACAACACAACAGACGGAAGTCTGGAAGTTGATTTCGAGGGTGAGGACATGGGTATCCTCATCGGTAAGAGAGGTCAGACTCTTGATTCTCTTCAGTATCTGACAAGCCTTGTAGTAAACAAAGGAAAATCAAATTACATCCGTGTAAAACTTGATACCGAAGATTATCGCAAGCGCCGTAAAGAAACACTGGAGAACCTTGCAAGAGGTATCGCTTATAAAGTAAGAAAGACCCGTAAACCGGTCATTCTTGAGCCAATGAATCCTTATGAGAGAAGAATTATCCATTCAGCTCTTCAGGGAAACAAATTCGTTGAGACAGTAAGCGAGGGCGAAGAGCCATACCGCCATGTAGTGGTTAAATTGAAAAGAAATTAATAAATTAATAGCATAAGAGAAAAAAGAATGTTATTCTAGGTGAAAGCGTGAATAACACGTAGCTTTGCGTGTACACTTTTGCCTGGAGTAACATTTTTATTTTGTAAAAAATTCTAAAGGAAGTCAGGTAAAAATCCCTGGCGGATTGGGTTTTGTATGAATAACAGGGAGATTAATGATAGTTTGTAATGTTCCTGTTATTTATATAAATGCTAACTTCTCATTATTTTCCTACTCAAACACTTAAAACTCTGATAAATACTGAGTTGTTCGTAATTTTGTTGGTGGATAAATGAGTAGGTATGTTTACTTAGCAAAAAACTTTAAAACCTTTTGTTTTAGCTAATAACAGGGTGTGAGTAGGAAAAAAATGGGAAGTTAGCAATAAAAAGATATCAGGAGCAAAAGTATTTTAGACCTGATATCATAAAAATATAGAAAAATAATGATGCTGTTTATTCTGTTATCAGTAATATTTTTCGCACTGTATATCTCAGGACAGCAGTGTATGAACAGTAATAAATAATATCTGAAAGCAGCAAGTATTTATCTTATTTGTTGATTTCTCGAATCAGTGAGGAGGAAAAATGGAAACAACAATAGCAGCAATTTCCACAGCCATGAGCGCATCCGGAATCGGGATCGTCCGCATCAGCGGAGAGAACGCCATGGATGTGATTTCCCGCGTTTACAGATCTAAAGGCGGAAAGAAAAATATAAAAGAAGTTCCGACTCATACCATCCACTATGGATACATTTATGATGGAGAGGAACTGATCGATGAAGTTCTGGTCATGATCATGCATGCACCGAGAACTTTTACAGGAGAAGACACCGTAGAGATCGACTGTCACGGTGGTGTTTATGCCATGCGCAGAGTTCTCGAAACTGTATTGAAAAATGGTGCGCAGATAGCAGAACCGGGAGAATTTACCAAGCGTGCATTTCTGAATGGTCGAATGGATCTGTCTCAGGCAGAAGCAGTCATGGATGTCATTCATGCAAAGAGCGAATATGCTCTGCGAAGCTCCATGGACCAGCTCAGAGGTTCCGTACAGAAAGCCATCCGCGAGATTAGGGAGAAACTGATCTACCATATTGCATATATCGAATCAGCGCTTGATGATCCGGAACACATCAGTCTGGACGGATATCCCCAGCAGCTTCTGGAAGTTGTGGATAACGAGCAGAAAGAAGTGAAGCGGCTGTTGAAAACTTCCTCCGACGGAAAGATGATTCAGGAGGGGATTCAGACAGTTATCCTTGGAAAGCCAAATGCCGGAAAATCATCTTTGCTGAATCTTCTGATCGGAGAGAACCGCGCGATTGTAACAGATATCGCCGGAACAACCAGAGATATCCTTGAAGAATATATTACACTTCATGGAATCTCTCTGAAGATCATCGATACAGCCGGAATCCGTGAGACTAAAGACATTGTGGAAAAAATCGGGGTAGACAGAGCCAGAGAAATGGCGCAGAATGCAGATCTGATCCTTTATGTGGTAGATTCTTCCGTGCCACTTGATGAAAATGACGAAGAAATAATGACTATGCTTACTGGAAAAAAAGCAATTATCCTGTATAATAAAACTGATCTTACTCCAGTGATCCAGCCGGAACTCCTGAAAGAAAAAACAGGACACCCTGTTATCCCGATTTCTGCAAAAGAAGAAAAAGGGATAACAGAACTGGAAGAGCAGATCAAAGAAATGTTCTTTGGCGGAGATCTGTCATTTAATGATGAAGTATATATCACAAATGCCCGTCACAAAGCAGCGTTGGAAGAGGCAGATAAGAGCCTTGATCTGGTGAGAAACAGTATTGAAATGGGCATGCCGGAGGATTTCTTCTCCATTGATTTAATGAATGCGTATGAGAATCTGGGTAAGATTCTTGGCGAGTCTGTCGGAGAAGACCTGGTTAATGAGATATTCAGTAAGTTCTGTATGGGTAAATGATAAGAATAATTGTAATTGTTCAGTACCTTCACAGTTACGAATAATTCAACAGGAAAAAATGTACTTTTGAAATATGTTTTCTGAACAGAATAATAAAAAAGATATTTTATGTAGAAAGAAATTTTGCAAAAAAATCGCCTGCGGCGATTTTTAAAGTAAGAGATCGTACCATAAGGTAAAAGGAGAAAAAATGAAAACTTTAGTAGAAGATTATGATATTGTCGTAGTCGGCGCCGGCCACGCCGGATGTGAGGCAGCTCTTGCAGGCGCGCGCCTCGGCCTGAACACGATCATGTTCACTGTAAGTGTAGACAGCATTGCATTAATGCCATGTAACCCAAACGTAGGCGGCAGCTCCAAAGGTCACCTGGTAAGAGAACTGGATGCCCTCGGCGGCGAAATGGGAAAGAATATTGATAAGACCTTTATCCAGTCCAAAATGCTCAACTGTTCTAAAGGTCCTGCAGTTCATTCTCTCCGCGCTCAGGCAGATAAACAGGCCTATAGCACCGAAATGAGAAAAACACTGGAAAATACTCCGAACCTTACTATCAAACAGGGTGAAGTAACAAAACTTCTTGTTGAAGACGGTAAGATCACAGGTGTAAAAACCTATTCCGGAGCTATTTATAACTGTAAAGCCGTAGTTCTCTGTACCGGAACCTACCTGAAAGCAAGATGTATCTACGGTGATGTAAGCAATTATACAGGTCCGAACGGACTTCAGGCAGCCAATTACCTTACAGATTCTCTGAAAGAACTGGGGATCGAAATGTTCCGTTTCAAAACAGGAACTCCGGCACGTATTGCAGGCAATACCATTGATTACAGCAAAATGGAAGAGCAGTTTGGTGATGAGAGAGTCGTACCATTCTCATTTTCAACCAATCCGGAAGACGTTCAGATCGAGCAGAAATCCTGCTGGTTAACTTATACAAATGAAAAAACACACGAAATCATCCGTGCAAACCTCGACCGTTCTCCATTATATTCCGGTATGATCGAGGGAACAGGCCCACGTTACTGTCCATCTATCGAGGATAAAGTAGTCCGTTTCGCAGATAAGAACCGTCATCAGGTATTCATCGAACCAGAGGGACTTTACACAAACGAAATGTATATTGGCGGAATGTCCAGTTCTCTTCCAGAGGATGTACAGGAAGAAATGTATCACTCTGTACCAGGTCTGGAACATGCTAAGATCGTAAAAAATGCCTATGCGATCGAATATGACTGCATCAATCCACGCCAGTTATATCCGACACTGGAATTTAAGAAGATTAAAGGTTTATTCAGCGGCGGACAGTTTAACGGAAGCTCAGGTTATGAAGAGGCAGCAGCACAGGGACTGATCGCAGGAATTAACGCAGCCATGGAAGTAAAAGGTCAGGAACAGCTTATTCTGGACCGTTCAGAGGCATATATCGGTGTTCTTATTGACGACCTTGTAACAAAAGAGAATCATGAGCCATATCGTATGATGACCAGCAGAGCCGAATACAGACTTCTTCTCCGTCAGGACAATGCGGACCTGAGACTTCGCAAGAAAGGTTATCAGGTAGGCCTTATCAGCGAAGAAGAATACCAGAAGATTCTTACCAAAGAGGAAGAGATTAAGAAAGAAATCGAACGAGTAGAACATACAAATATTGGCGCAAACAAAGAGGTTCAGGAACTTCTGGAAAGCTATAACAGCACTCCGTTAAAATCAGGAACTACACTGGCAGAGCTGATCCGTCGTCCGGAGCTGTCTTATGAAGCCATTAAACATCTCGATAAAAACCGCCCGGAACTTCCGTGGGACGTACAGGAACAGGTTGATATCAACATTAAATATGATGGCTATATCCGCAGACAGTTAAAGCAGGTAGAACAGTTTAAAAAGCTTGAAGCAAAGAAAATTCCGGCAGATATTGACTATGAAAAAGTGGGAAGTCTGCGAATAGAAGCACGTCAGAAACTGGAATTATACAGACCAATTTCCATCGGTCAGGCATCCCGAATTTCCGGTGTTTCTCCTGCGGATATTTCAGTTCTTCTGGTGTACCTTTCAAGTGCAAGATAAAGTTCAGCGGATAAAAACATCCGCTTTGCTACTTGCTCATAACAAAATAACTGCTTCTCAGTGATTTGGATAAAAATACGAAATAAAGTGCTTAAAAACGATATAAAAGTACGTAATATAGAACTCAAAACAATATAAAAGTTTCATTTTATGTACTTTATGTAAAAAAGAACGACAGAGAGAACGTAAAAGAACAGAAAAATATAGTGCAAAAAGTAAACAAAAAAGAGAGTAAAAAATATCCGAATAGAATAAAAGTGGAAGTAAAAATAGTTTAAAAAAAACAGCAAAAAAGAACAGTAAAAGAAGCCGAAAAAGTGACAATAAAGTAGTAAAAATTATAGATAAAACTGCAATAAAAACAAACAAAAATCAGTGAAAAGATAACCGAAATTGCAGACAATAAAAACATAAAACAAGCAGAAAAGAGTGAATAAAAAAGGAGAAAAACGACATGTCATATAATCTGTCAACACTGGAAAACGGATGCAGAGAACTGGGCATAGAGCTGAACGAAAAGCAGAAAAAACAGTTTATCCAGTTCTACGAATTTCTGGTAGAGAAGAATAAAGTCATGAACCTCACAGGAATCACAGAATTCGAGGAGGTACTCACAAAACATTTCCTGGACAGTCTTGCCTGCGTAAAAGCAGTCGACATGACAAAAGTAAAAACAATCATGGACATCGGTACAGGTGCCGGTTTCCCAGGAGTCCCGTTAAAGATTGCATTCCCACATCTGGAAGCGTGTCTGCTGGATTCCCTGAAGAAGAGAGTGAATTTCCTTGAAGAAAGTTTCCAGCTTCTCGGGTTAGAGGGGATCAAGGCTATCCACGGAAGAGCAGAAGAGTACGCAAAGAATAAAGAATACCGCGAGAAATATGATCTCTGCGTATCCAGAGCAGTATCAAACCTGGCAACTTTGTCAGAATATTGTCTTCCTTATGTAAAGACAGGCGGAACATTTATTTCCTACAAATCAGGAACTGTACAGGAAGAAGCAAAAGAAGCGGAGAAAGCAATTAAGATCCTTGGCGGACAACTGAAAGACATCACATACTTCCAGCTTCCGGATTCCGAGATCGACCGTTCTCTTGTCATTATAGATAAGAAGAAACCCACACCCGGAAAGTACCCGCGTAAAGCAGGAACACCTTTAAAAGAGCCATTATCATAGAAACATCACAGAATAATCACACTTTTATCCTAATTTCATCACAACTTCATCATAAACTCTTCTTATAGAGATGTCCTCGGGTTCCCCCATTCTCTGTTTCACCTGGGGACATTTTCTATTTATTTTTGGCAAAAATTAAAAGGAGGAGAACACATTGATTGAAGTAAACAATCTGGTCAAACGATATGGTGACCATACGGCAGTTGACCACCTTTCCTTTAAGATAGAGAAAGGCAAAATCTACGGATTCCTTGGACCGAACGGTGCAGGAAAATCCACCACAATGAACATGATAACAGGATACATCGCATCCACGGAAGGGACAGTCAAGATTGATGGACACGATATCCTCGAAGAACCGGAAGCAGCAAAGAAATGTATCGGTTATCTGCCAGAGCAGCCGCCAGTCTATTTCGATATGACTGTCCTGGAATACATGAAATTTGTGGCAGATCTCAAGAAAATCCCAAAAGACAAGAAAGCAAACATGATCGAAGAAGTCATGGACATGGTAAAGATTTCCGATATGCGAAACCGTCTGATCAAGAACCTGTCAAAAGGTTACAGACAGAGAGTCGGTCTTGCAGAGGCAATCATGGGTTACCCGGAAGTGATCATTCTGGATGAGCCGACCGTAGGTCTTGACCCGAAACAGATCATCGAGATCCGAACCTTAATTAAAGAATTAAAAAAGAAACATACTGTTATCCTCAGCTCACATATACTTTCTGAAGTAAGTGCAGTGTGCGATTACGTGCTGATCATTTCTCATGGAAAACTGGTAGCCAGTGATACCCCTGAGAATCTTGGAAAACTGGCAGAGGGTTCCAATACACTGGAAATGCTCATTAAAGGTGAGAAATCACAGATTAAACAGGCTCTTGAGAATATTGAAGGAGTCAACAGCGTAACGATTGAGAAAGATGAGAAACAGAATCTCTGGAGTGCGAAAGTTTCCACAGAAGAGCAGAACGATATCAGAGAAAAAGTATTCTATAAGATGGCTGAGATCAACAGCCCGATTTATGAGATGAAGTCCAAGAAAGTATCGCTTGAGGAAATCTTCCTTGAACTTACTGCATCTGATAAACCGGTTTCTGCAGGAGAAGTTCAGAATACATCCGAAGATACTGATGCCGGTAAAGCAGATGAGACAAACGTGAAACAGACATCAGCAGAAACATCAGAACAACAGAATAATGATAAAGGGGGAGAAAAATAACCATGACAGCTATATATAAAAGAGAGTTGAAAAGTTACCTGACATCCATGGTAGGATATTTATTTATCTTTTTCATCCTTGTACTGGGCGGAATTTATTTTTCAGCATATCAGCTCACGGCAGCATATCCGAAATTTGAATATACTTTAAGTGCGATTACCTTTGTGTTCCTGATTGGAGTACCGATCCTGACTATGCGTGTACTTGCAGAAGAGAGAAAACAGAAAACAGACCAGCTGCTTCTGACAGCACCTGTTTCTGTAGGCGGTATTGTAATTGGTAAATATCTTGCGCTGATAACTGTATTTGCTATTCCAATGGCAGTTATGTGTACTTATCCGCTGATCATGTCCAAGTTTGGTACGGTAGAGTTTGCATCTGCTTATACAGCTGTTCTGGGCTTTTTCCTTCTTGGATGTGCAAACATTGCAATCGGCGTATTTATGTCCGCTTTAACTGAGAGTCAGGTGATTGCAGCAGTACTTACATTCGTTCTCTTATTTGCATTTTACATGATGAACGGTATTTCCTCATTCTTCTCCCAGACATCCATGTCTACATGTGTGGCATTTGGATTACTGATTCTGGCAGCAGCGATCATTATCTATACAATGATCAAGAATGTTCTGATCTCAGCAGTGATCGGCGTGATCGGAGAAGTGGCACTGGTTATCGTTTATGTAGTAAAAACCAGCATTTTTGAGGGCGGTATTCAGAAAGTTCTGGATGTATTTAACCTGAGTGGACACTTCGATAATTTTACAAGCAACATCTTTGATATAAAAGGAATTGTATATTTTCTTTCCGTGATCGCAGTATGCTTGTTCCTTACAACACAGTCTATTCTGAAGAGACGCTGGAATTAGTGGGGAGGTGAAAGAAAATGAAACTGAAAGAAAAGATGAAAAACAATAATCATAAGAAATTTGACAAAAAGAAACTGGTTGGTACCATCAGTAAGAAGCACATCAAAAACGGTTCTTACACAATGGTCATGTCAGTAATATTTATTGCAGTAGTTGTAGTGATCAACATGATCGTAAGTGCGATTCCAACCAAATATTCAGAAATTGATATCAGCAGCCAGAAACTCTACAGCATTGGCGATGATAGCAAAGCAATGCTGAAAGATCTGGACAAAGATGTAACGATCTACCAGATCGCACAGAGCGGATCAGAAGATGAAACCATTGCAAATCTGCTTAAGAAATATGAAGATGAATCCAAACATATAAAAGTAGAGCAGAAAGACCCTGTAGTAAATCCTAAATTTGTAACTGAATATACAAGTGACAATCTTTCCTCAAACAGCTTGATCGTTGTATGCGGAGACAGAAGTAAAGTCATTGACTACAACAATATCTATGAGAGCACAATGGACTATCAGACTTACAGCTATCAGACCACTGGTTTTGACGGCGAAGGTCAGATCACAAGTGCGATTGGATATGTAACATCTGAAGATCTCCCAATCCTCTATACACTTGAAGGACACGGCGAGAAAGAGATGGATTCTACCATCAAAGAAGACATTGAGAAAGCAAACATGGATATTCAGTCCCTGAATCTCCTTACAGAAGGAAGCGTTCCGGATGACGCAGACTGCCTGTTTATTGATTCTCCATCCACAGATATTTCCGAGGATGAAAAGAATGCTATCATCGATTACCTTGAAAATGGTGGAAAGGCAATGATCTTCTCTGATTACGCAACAGAAGATCTGCCAAACTTTAACGCGGTTTTGGAGAACTATGGCGTTCAGAGAGCAGATGGAATCGTATTTGAAGGTGATAATCAGCATTATGCAATGCAGATGCCATATTACCTGGTTCCAACTATAAACAGCACAGATGCAAGCTCTGAGACAGCTTCCGGCGGATATTATGTACTTGCACCATATGCACAGGGAATCAAGAAGATGGATGATGTAAGAGATACCGTAACAATTAACAGTATTCTCACCACATCAGACCAGGCATATTCCAAGACAGACCTCAACAGTGATACTCTGGAGAAAGAGGACGGAGACGAGGATGGCCCGTTTGATCTGGGAGTAAGTATCACAGAGACTCTGGATGATGACAAAGAAACTCAGATTGTTTACTATTCAACTTCCAATCTGATGGAATCACAGGTGAACCAGATGGTATCCGGTGGAAACGAAAAGCTGATCATTGAGTCTCTGAAATGGATGACAGACACAGAAGACAGTGCAACAGTATCCATTCCATCCAAGAGCCTGTCCGTATCTTATCTGACACTTACAGATTATGACGCTGCATTCTGGAAGATCTGCACTATTGGTCTGATCCCTGGATTCTTCCTTGTTGTAGGATTTGTAGTCTGGATGAAGAGGAGAAAAGCTTAAATGAAGAATAAAACTGTAAAAATGATTCTTGCAGTTGCAGTTCTTGGTATCTGCTGCGGGGCTTACGCAGGTGTAAAAACCTACGTAGCCCATCAGGAGCAGAAAGAATCGGAGGAGGAATCCGAAGAGAGTACCACTGTATTTACTGCATCAACAGACGATATCAAATCTCTGGACTTCATGGTTGATGATACAGAGACGACATTTGAAAAAGATGATGACAGCTGGGTAAAAAAAGATGAAACAGATTTCCCGGTAAACCAGAGTACACTGGACAGCGCAGCATCCTCCGTTGCTTCCATCGACTCAGACAGAGTTCTGGAGGATGTAGATGACCTTGCAGAATACGGTCTGGATTCTCCGTCAAACACGATCAAGATCGTGACAAAATCCGATGAGGAAGACGGCGATGATACAACAACTACATTGTATGTGGGAGATGAAAACTCATCCACCAGTCAGTACTATGTAAGAAAAGACGATGATGAGAAAACGGTATATCTGGTAGATTCTTCCTGTGTAGAGCCATTTACCAAATCATTGAATGACTATGCTCAGATGGAAGACTTCCCTGCAATCTCCAGCACAGATACTATTACAAAGATTTCTGTAAAAGGAGATAAGTCCTACGAATTGACGAAAAATGCAGATACAAGCGTATGGTTAGTCAAAGGTGATGGTGATGAGGAAAAAGCGGATTCTGCTACTGCAAGTTCTCTGGTAACTTCATTTGGAAGCATGGCGTATAATTCTCTCGCAGACTATAATTGCAAAGACAAGAGCGAATATGGTTTGGATAAACCATATGCAACAATCACTGTAGACTATCAGGAAGAGGTTGCTGCTGATGACATGGACGAAGATACTCAGGACGATACAACAGACACAACAGATTCTGAGACAGCTGATTCTGGTGAGACAGTAGATGAAGATGTTTCATCTGCCGAAGAGACCAGTGATGATACTGAGCAGGATGCAGAAACTGCCGCAGAAGATGCAAGTGAAACTGCAGATACAGAATCAGATGAAAGCGTGAATGAAACTACGGATGAAACATCTGGGGAGGAAGATACTGACAGTGAAGATGCAGCAGTTGAAACATCAGAAGATACAGCTTCTGACAGTACAGAAGGCTCAGACAGCGCATCAGGGGACGAGGATTCTTCAGAAGAAAAGACCAAGATGGTAGACAAACAGCTTACAATTCTGGTAGGAAACGAAGCGGACGACAGCGACAGATATGTCATGGTAAATGACAGCAACGAAGTCTACACGATGTCAACAGATACCCTGTCAGCACTCATTGATAAATCAGAAGAAGACTTCTGGGATATGACAGTAAGTTATGTAGCTTTAAATAATCTCGGAAGCCTCAAAGTAAACTATCAGGGTAGCGATTATAAAGTAAATGTTTCACGTGAAATATCTACAGATGATGACGGAAATGATACAGAAACAGTAATCTATAAACTCAATGGTTCTGATCTGGATGAAACAACATTTACAACATTCTACAACAAACTGATCAACATGACAGCTCAGAAACGTCTTACAGATGAAAACGAACCTGACGGTGATGCAGAATTGACAGCTACATTTACAGAAGAAGACGGTGATACACTGGAAGTTTCATATTACAGCTATGACACAAACTATTACGCAGCAGTGGTAGATAAAAAAGCATATCTCGTAAATAAGATGAATGTAAAAGAACTGTTCACAGCATTTGAATCCGTTACCGGAGTAGAAAAAGACAGCTCAGATGAGACAGATTCAGAAGAAGCAATAACAGATGATACGAAATCGGATTCAACAGATACGTCAAGTGAGAGTGTAGAAGAAACAGAGGACAGTACATCTGAAACAACAGACACAACAGATACAACAAATGATTCTGATACATCCGAAGAGGAGAACGCAGATTCTCAGGAAACGGAAACGAACAATACAGAAGAGTAAAAGAAAAAACGAATCTATAAAAAGTGGAGCGACATATGGAAGTAAATTTTGTATGCCGCTCCACTTTTGTTTGATTAATCTTAAATAATAGTTACATATAAGGATTAAAAGAAGATTTTAACCTGTTCAAGAAATGTCTCCGGTGCTTCCACATGTGGAAGATGCTTGGTTTCTTTAAGAACAGAAACTTCAACAGCCGGATTGGAAGCACAATAATCTTCAGTAATAGTCTTACCATTTGTTTCCGTTTCGCCCTCAACAATATAAATGCTGTTATCCAGTGCCTTGAGTGCGTGACTGATATTAATATTCATATACTTGGACGCAAGACTGGAATACAAAAATCTGGTATAGCATCCGCCCCTGTGAGCTGCCTCATAATAAGCATCTGTCATCTGAGTATCTACATGGAATGGATTATAATACATCTTTTCAATAAACAGATTATTTACGTTATCCCGTGAAACGATCATATGATAGATCAAGGTTCCGAAAATCGGAATTTCCAGGACTGCCTTTAACAGACGGTCGTTTCTGTTCGGCATCTGCTTTAACTGAGCCAGACTTGGTGGATTTACCAGCATAATCTTGTTAAAGAGTTCTTTCTCGTTATGACAGGCCATAATAACAAAAGAGCCTGAGAATCCGCTTGCGATCACATCTGTTTTCTGACCAATTACTTTTTTGATAAAATCACTGATCATCTGAACATAAACAAAATTTGTATAGGTAATGCTGGATTTATCAGAACGTCCGCATCCTAAGAGATCGATAGTATATACCGTATGCTCAGCAGCCAGTTCTTCTTCAATCTTGTTCCATTCATATCCGGAAGCCCCAGGCAAGGTATCATGGATCAAAAGAATTGGTGATCCGGTTCCTTTTTTTGTATAATAAATATTTCCGAAACGCCATTCAAAATAATTGTCATTGGAAATGTGAAGCATCTGTTTTAACTGTGCGGCAGCAGCAATCGTGTGGTTGATAAAATGAACAGCAACAGTTGCGCCTGTCATCAGAGCAGCAAATGTAAGAAATTTGTGCTTGTTTTTACTCATTTTCGGCCTCCTTTATTAAGCATAACAAGTGCGTAGCCTGCTAAAATTATATAAATGTATTATACCTCTATACCGCCTGTTTTACAAGAAAATATGCTGTGAATCTGGTGAAAGATGTTACTGTTCATTACTGTTCACTCCGTTCTCAGTAACGTAGCCAAAATTCATTCCAAATTGCCTGCGGCAATGGAATTTTGGCTTGTATGTCTCGGGATTTTGGCATATTCATGCCAAAACACCTCGCGGGATAG
>NZ_JBQHWS010000050.1:0-27162 GCF_052063845.1 Blautia sp. HCP3S3_D9 | reverse complement strand
TGTAGACTGGATTCTATATTAAGCGGAGAAACAACAGGAGGGGCAATATGTTAAAAGTAGCAATATACGGAAAGGGCGGTATCGGAAAGTCCACAGTGACTTCCAATCTGGCGGCCGCTTTTGCAAATATGGGGAAGCGTGTCATTCAGATCGGATGTGATCCGAAAGCGGATTCCACTATTAATTTATTAGGCGGAGAGCCACTTCGTCCGGTGATGAATTTTATGCGGGAAGAGGACGAGGAGCCGGATGAGCTGGCACAGATTTCAAAGGAAGGATACGGCGGAACCCTCTGCATTGAGACTGGCGGACCGACACCAGGACTTGGCTGTGCGGGACGTGGAATTATTGCAACTTTTCAGCTCCTTGAGGACATGGAATTATTCGAACATTATAAACCGGATGTGGTTTTATATGATGTATTAGGCGATGTTGTATGTGGCGGTTTTGCAGCACCGATCCGTGAGGGATACGCAGACAAAGTTCTGATCGTTACATCCGGAGAGAAGATGGCACTGTATGCTGCGAACAATATTTCCAGCGCAGTCAGAAACTTCGAGGATCGCAGCTATGCCCGTGTATTTGGCATTGTGTTAAACCACAGAAATGTAGAAAATGAGACTGAGAAAGTACAGGCATTTTCCGAAAAAATCGGAGTGCCGATCGTAGGAGAAGTGCCGCGAAGTGATGAAATCATCCACTGGGAAGAACAGGGAAAGACAGTGATCGAAGGAAATCCAGACTCAGAAATCAGCAAATGTTTCTTTGACCTGGCCACATTATTATGGAAAGAAGAGGAAAACGTATGAGACAGGAAGCTTATTTTTGTACGGTAAAAGAGCTGAATGAACTGGGAAAAAATAATATTCCGCAACAGCTTATTTCCCATACACATCTGATCTACAGTTCCCCGGCAACGCTGGCATTCAACTCTCCTGGAGCAGAAGGCTTTGGTGTCAAACGTGCAGGTCTGGCAGTTCCGGATTCTATCATGCTGATCGTGTCTCCGGGATGCTGCGGCCGCAATACATCGGTTCTCAGTTCCATGCGTGCTTATCACGATCGTTTTTATTATCTGCTGATGGATGAGACAGACATTGTAACAGGAAGACATCTGAAAAAGATACCCAAGGCAGTAGCAGAAATCTGCGAAGGACTTGAGAAAAAGCCATCCGTCGTGATGATATGTATCACCTGTGTGGATGCATTGCTTGGCACAGATATGGAGCGTGTCTGTCATAAGGCCGAGGAATATGCGGGGATTCCGGTAAGGCCGTGTTATATGTATGCACTGACCAGAGAGGGAAGAAAGCCACCGATGGTACATGTGCGGCAGTCCATTTACTCCCTGCTTGAGCCAAAGAAGAAAAAAGGAAATGTAGTGAATTTACTGGGATATTTTTCACCGCTTGTAGATGACTGTGAACTGTATGATCTGCTTCACGGAGCAGGGGTAAAAACGATACATGAGATTTCCAGATGCAGGGATTATGCAGAATATCAGACCATGTCGGAAGCAAACTTTAATCTGGTACTGCATCCGGAAGCGCGTTTTGCAGCAGAGGATTTTCATGACAGACTGAAAATTCCATATATTGAGTTGCGCAGACTGTATCAGATTGATAAAATTGCCAGTCAGTATCGTGCTTTTGGAGCTGCATTAGGCGTGGAATTTGATGATGAAGAGCCGCGCAAGGCAGCAGAAGATGCAGTGGCAAAATTCCGGGAATCACATCCGGATGCAGCATTCGCAGTTGGAGAATGGATGAACGGAGATCCGTTTGAATTGGCGCTTGCACTGGTGCGCTATGGATTTCGAGTGCCGGAGATTTATGGAACCTTATCTGGTGAAAATTTTGTCTATGTAAAACAACTGGCGCAGATCAGTCCGGAGACGAAAGTTTTTTCTAACCTGGAACCAACTATGCTGTATTATGATGGAGGTCAGTCCGGTGTCAATCTGACTATTGGAAAAGATGCCGGATATTATCATAAAGAATGTCCAAACGTGCTCTGGAATGAAGAACGGCAGCCATATGGTTATGTCGGTGTTCGCAGACTGTTTGAGGCACTGGCGGAGGTGTAGCATAATGAGAGGACTGAGAAAATATCTGACACCGTTTGCACCGGATCAGTCCGGAGCAGTATCTGTATTATATGAATTTGGCGGCATTATCGTCATTTGTGATGCCGGCGGCTGTACCGGAAATATCTGTGGATTTGATGAGCCACGGTGGTTTGAGAGCAAAAGCGCACTGTTCAGTGCCGGACTTCGTGACATGGATGCGATCCTTGGCCGTGATGATCGTCTGGTGGCAAAACTTGCAGATGCAGTGACAAAGCTGGATGCAAAGTTTGCGGCAATCATCGGGACACCGGTTCCGGCAGTGATCGGAACGGATTATCATGCACTGAAGCGTATGACTGAGAAAAAAGTAGACCTGCCAATCCTGACTGTAGATACGGATGGCATGGAATTATATGACAAGGGCGAAGAAAAAGCATGGATGGAGCTGTTTCGTGTATTTGTAGGTGAAAAAGAAGATGTGACTGCAAATAGAATAGGAATTCTAGGCATGACACCGCAGGATATCAGTGATCTGCGTGCAGCAGACCGTATCCGGGAACGTTTTGAAGCAGAAGGGAAAACTGCAGTCTGTTACGGAATGGGAAATGGGCTTGATGATGTGAAAAAGGCTTCCAGTGTGGAGAAAAATATTGTAGCAGCACCGGCAGCTTTGGAAGCGGCGAAATACTTGGAACGAACCTATGGAACGCCTTATGAGATCGGCTATCCGCTGGTGGATGAACTGGTCCGTGATATGGATTATCAAGGAAAAAAAGTGCTTGTTGTACAACAGCAGGTGACAGGAAATGCCATCCGTGAGGAAATATTAAAGAAAGCACCGGATGCACAGGTAACAGTGGCAAGCTGGTTTATGATGAAACCGGAGCTTCGCAGGGACGAAGATCTGCACCTGAGGGATGAAGAAGATTATATTAAACTGGTGGAAACCGGATCCTATGATGTGATTTACGCAGACCCATGTATGGCGAGGATGACGCCGAAGTTTGAGGGAGTATTTGTGGATACTGTACATTTTGCAGTGTCAGGGAAACTTGTAACAGTGGAAGCAGCGAAAGACTCCAAAGAACTGAAAGAACCAGGATATGAATCCGATGGGAGAAGCGTATGAATAAAGAGGAGATGACCTGGCGTATTCGGGTATACGGTATTGTTCAGGGAGTTGGTTTTCGACCAACAGTAAGCCGCCATGCGACGACTCATGGGATTCGCGGAACTGTCTGTAATAAAGGACCATATGTGGAAATTTTTGCGCAGGGTACAAAAGAACAGATCGATGGATTCCTGAATGAACTGAAAGAACATCCGCCGAAACGTGCGGCTATCTTAAAAATAAATACAAAAGATGTTACAGCAGAGACAGCAGTACATTTCGAAATATTCGATATCATCGAAAGTGAGAAAACAAAGGGAGAGATATTCGTTTCCCCGGATATTGCAATCTGTGAAGAATGCAAAGAAGAAATGTTTGATCCGAAAAACCGGCGCTATCTGCATCCGTTTATCAACTGTACCTGCTGCGGACCGAGACTTACGATTCTGGATTCACTGCCATATGACCGGGAACGTACAAGTATGAAAGAGTTTCCGATGTGCCCGAACTGTGCGAAGGAATATTTCGATGAGAAAACGAGGCGCTATGATGCGCAGCCGGTGTGCTGCAATGAATGCGGACCGGAGGTATATCTGATCAGCAGAACTGAGAGAGGGCGTGATGCAATTACATATACACGCCGGATGATCAGTGAAGGTAAAATTGTAGCAATCAAAGGAATCGGAGGTTTTCATTTGTGTTGCGATGCGACAAATGAAGAAGTGGTTAAACGTCTGCGTACATTAAAGAAACGTCCTGCCAAGCCTTTTGCGGTGATGGCAACGGATGACTCAGTGGTAAAACGGGAATGTGTTGTGACACCGGAACAGGAGGAAATTCTTACCGGACATCAGAAACCAATCCTGCTGCTGGACAGAAAAAACAGCGGCAGACTGGCAGCTTCTGTAGCACCGGGAAATCCGAAAGTTGGAGTGATGCTTCCCTATGCACCGGTGCAGTTGCTGATTTTCCAGTATGATGATGGAATCGAAATGCCGGATCTTCTGGTGATGACCAGTGGGAACACATCCGGGGCTCCAATCTGCCGGGAAGATGAGGAAGCAGTTGCTGAATTGTCACATTTGTGTGATGCGATGTTATCGCATGATCGAAAAATCAGGATCCGGGCAGATGATACGGTGATGGATTTTTATAAAAACGAACCATACATGATCCGGAGGTCCAGAGGCTATGCACCGCTGCCGTTTATGACATCAACAGACTGGAAAGGGCAGGTGCTTGCTGTTGGTGGAGAACTGAAAAATACGTTTTGCATTGGTGTGGACAGTCGATTTTATCCGTCTCCATATGTGGGAGATCTGGAAGATCTGAGAACTGTAAAAGCATTGCAGGAAACGATTCACCGGTTTCAGACATTGCTGGAAGTAAAGCCACAGGTGGTGGTCTGTGATATGCATCCGAAGTATAACTCCACGGTTGTAGCGAAGGAACTCGGTTATCCGATGATCCAGGTGCAGCATCATTATGCGCATATCTTGTCCTGTATGACAGAAAATGACTGCCACGATCCGGTCATTGGAGTTGCTTTTGACGGAACCGGATATGGAACGGACGGTACAATCTGGGGTGGCGAGGTTCTGCTGGCAGATTATGAGAATTTCACAAGATTTGGAAGTATTACCCCGTTTTTGCAGATTGGCGGTGATGCTTCTGCGAAAGAGGGCTGGCGTATTGCGGTATCTATAATCTATGGATATACGAAAGACCGTGAACTGGCATGGAAGATTATTGAAAAGCTTGACCTTTGCAGTGAACAGGAAAGTAAAGTGCAGTTTACCATGGCAGACCGGAGGATCAACGCAGTGGTTTCTACCAGTGTGGGAAGACTTTTTGATGCAGTCAGTGCGATCCTGGGTATCAGGCGCCAGTCAAGTTTTGAGGGTGAAGCATCGATGGCATTGGAGTTTGCAGCAGAAGCATATGAACAGAAAAAATATGAACAGCAAAAATATAAACAGGGAAATTGTGAACAGCGAGAATGCGAACAGCAAAAAAAAGAATATGAACTGCAGGATATTGAAGTAGTTGAAAATCTGAGCGGAAATGAGGAACTGGACAAGCTGGTGTATAAAAACGAGGAACGTTTCATTTTAAATACCAGAATGTTGATACAACAGATTGTAGAAGAAAAAATGCAAGGTGCAGACAGCGGCAGGCTGGCATATCTTTTTCATCAGGTACTGGCAGAGCAGATTGTAGCAGTCTGTAGCGAAGCACGTAACAGCAGTGGCAGAAATAAAGTCGCACTGAGCGGCGGTGTATTTCAGAACCGATTACTGCTGCGCCTGACAGAAGAACGACTTAAACAGGAAGGTTTTGAAGTGTTGCGGCATCACATGATCCCGCCAAATGATGGAGGAATCGCGATCGGACAGGCAGCATATGGGATGTATCGATATAATTGTTCACCTTGTTCTGAATCATGCGCTTTTAAAAATAGTAGCGAACAGTAACATATTAATTTGACCAGATAAACTGCGAAGCAGTTCTTAGGGTATGAATAAATAACAAAGCGGATGCTTTTATCCGTTTGATCGAACGGTAGGAGGATATAAAGATGTGTGTAGGATTATCAGCAAAAGTAGTAAAAATCAGTAATGGCACAGCGGTCATCGACGCAGGCGGTGCAAAAAGAGAGGTTTCTTCTCAGCTTCTGGAAGATCTGGAGCCTGGAGATTATGTTATGGTTCACGCAGGTGTGGCAATTGCAAAGATCACCGATGAAGACGACAGTGAAACCGAGCAGCTCATGGAGGAATTTTTATAATGGCAGAGGAGAAATGTGAAAAGAAGAGCGAAGAGAAAACCGAAAGGAAAACCGCCAGAGAGATCATTGAAAATTATGATGGCCCAAAGGTACGGATCATGGAAGTATGCGGTACGCACACTCATGAGATCTTCCGACTGGGAATCCGCAAATTGCTTCCTGAACAGGTGGAACTGATCTCCGGACCGGGATGTCCGGTATGTGTAACTCCGGTCAGCTTTATTGACGAAGCGATTTATTTGGCACTGGAAAAAGGAGTTACCATCTGTACATTTGGTGATCTGGTACGTGTGCCGGGAACAAAGATGAGTCTTGCAGGAGCCCGTGAACAGGGGGCTGACATTCACGTCGTATATTCTCCGGCAGATGCGGAAAAATATGCCAGAGAACATCCGGACAAACAGGTGACATTTCTTTCAGTCGGATTTGAAACAACGACACCGGCAAGTTGTCTTTCAGTAAAAGCTGCAAAAGAAAACAGGCTGGATAATTACGCAATATTAACTGCCAACAAAACCATGCCTCAGGCTTATGAAGCGTTAAAGGGCAGTGCGGATGTATTTTTATATCCGGGACATGTCAACGCCATTACAGGAACACGTCTGTGCGAAGCACTGACAGAAGAAGGAGTCAGTGGTGTTGTGGCAGGATTTACTGCAAAAGAGCTGATGACAGCACTGGCAGTTGCACTGGTAAAATTTCAGGAAGGAAAGCCGTTTTTTGTAAACTGTTATCCGCGTGTGGTGACACAGGATGGAAGCAGGGAAGCACAGGTGCTTGTAGATGAGATGATGGAAGCATGTGACTGTGAATGGAGAGGTCTGGGTGTGATTCCTGCATCCGGCATGAAATTAAGACAGGAATGGCAGAATTTCGATGCACGTATCAAATATCAGATGCCGAAGATTGAAGGAAAACCCAACCCGGCCTGTCGCTGCGGGGATGTGTTGCAGGGAAAATGCAAACCATCTGACTGTAAAGTATTTGGAAAAGGCTGTACACCGCAGCATCCGGTCGGAGCCTGCATGGTATCCGGCGAAGGCGCCTGTTCTGCATACTATCAGTATTCATAACTGTTCAGTATATTCACAGTTATGAGCCAAAATCTATTGAAAATCGCATTTGGCGATAGGAATTATCTTGATAAGAAAGAAGGAAATCATCATGGAAAATAAAACAGTAACAATGGCACACGGAGCCGGTGGAAAACAGACCTCTGAACTGATCGACCAGGTGTTTAAAGCACATTTTGCGAACAAGGATCTGACAGCTGATGATGCAGCAGTATTAGTTCCTCCTACAGGCAAAATGGCAGTATCTACCGATGGTTTCATCGTATCTCCGGCGTTCTTTCCGGGAGGAAATATCGGAAAATTGTCTATCTGCGGAACTGTCAATGACCTTGCCTGCATGGGAGCAAAACCATTGTATCTTACCTGCGCATTTGTAATTGAAGAGGGATTTCCGATGGAAAAACTGGAAGAAATTGCTGCAGCCATGGAGAAAACGGCAAAAGAAGCAGGAGTACATATCGTATCAGGAGATACAAAGGTTGCAGGAAAAGGCCAGGTGGACGGAGTCTTTATCACTACGACCGGAATGGGTGAGATCGAAGAAGGAGTAACCGTTGGCGGAGAACTGGCAAAATCGGGGGATGCGATCATTGTAACCGGTGATATCGGACGCCATGGATGCACGATTCTGTTAGAGAGAGAAGATTTTGGAATTGATGTTGACGTGACCAGTGACTGTGCACCTTTATGGAATACGGTAAAAGCAGTCATGGATACCACACACAATCTGCACGTGATCCGTGATGCAACCAGAGGCGGTGTCGGAACTGTCCTGTATGAGATTGCAGGACAGAGTAACGTGGGTATTCGCTTAAATGCAGCAGCAGTTCCGGTACAGCCGGAAGTAAAAGGAGTCTGTGGAATGCTTGGACTGGAACCTTTATACCTGGCATGTGAGGGAAGACTTGTCATTATGGCGCCAAAGGAAGAGGCTGAAGGAATTGTAGAAACCTTGCGAAAATGTCCATATTCCGAAAATGCAGCGATCATCGGTGAAGTGATCGCAGAAGAACCTGGAAGAGTTATCATGGAGACCGAGATCGGCACACAGGCACTGCTTCCACAGCCGGGAGGAGAGCTGTTACCAAGAATCTGTTAAACAGGAGGAATCAGGGCATGGACACCAGAGTGGCAGTTATTTCAATTATTGTAGAACAGGAAGATGCGATCGAAGAATTAAATACTTTGCTCCATGAGGCATGTCAGTATATTATTGGCAGAATGGGTATCCCATACCGCTCGAAAGGGATTAGTATTATCAGCATTGCAATCGATGCACCGCAGGATAAGATCAGTGCACTTTCCGGAAAAATCGGACATTTAAAAGGAGTATCTGCAAAAACAGCATATTCAAAGGTCATTACTCCGGCGGAAGGAGGAATAAAGGATTGATCAGGATCGCAGTATATGGAAAAGGCGGAATTGGAAAATCTACGACTGTTTCCAATGTAGCGGCAGCATTGGCTGAGATGGGGCTTAGAGTGATGCAGATCGGATGCGATCCGAAAGCGGATTCTACCATTTTACTTCGTCACGGAGAAGCAGTTCCGGCAGTGCTCGATTTATATAACAAAAAAAAGCAATCACTGCAGTTAGAAGGTATGATACGCATTGGCTATAATAATGTCATCTGTGTGGAAGCCGGAGGACCGACGCCAGGGTTTGGCTGTGCAGGTCGTGGAATCATCACGGCGCTGGAAAAGCTGAAAGAACTGGGAGCCTATGAGGTATACAAACCGGATGTGGTTTTATATGATGTACTTGGAGATGTAGTCTGTGGAGGATTTTCCATGCCGATGCGAAATGGTTACGCTGACAAAGTATTTATTCTTACATCCGGGGAAAATATGGCGATTCATGCGGCGGCAAATATCGCCATGGCAGTGCAGAACTTTAAAAATCGTGGATATGCAGGGCTTGGCGGACTGATTTTGAACCGCAGGGATGTTCCGAGGGAAGAAGAAAAAGTGGCAGAACTGGCAGATGATTTCCAGACAGCAGTCATTGGTACGTTATCACACAGCAGTCAGGTAGCGCTGGCGGAAGAACAGCAGAAAACATTGATGGAGTGCTATCCTGAAAGTGAAATGGCAGAGGAATACCGTGCACTTGCGGTGCAGATGTACCGGATATGTGGTGGTGTTTTGAAAGATGAAAACGATGCTGTAAGGGATGAATATATGCATAAATATATAGACGAGCATATGGATAAATATACGGACGAACGTATGAATGAACATATAAATGAATGCATGAATGGACAGACACAGGAGGATGTGTAATGTTACGTCGTATGGGTGAAACGGTTGATCCGAAAGGCGCAGTGGTAAAAATAAAAGATGCTTCCTTCCCGGCGCCATTTGCTTCGGAGCTGGAATATAATTCTCCGGTGCATGGCAACTGGAATATTGTACATACAGGGATGCAGGTCCCGGAATCCATTCAGATCTATGTCTGTGCAGATAACTGTATGCGTGGTGTCGTGCTGACAGCGGCAGAAATGAATGCAGCAGACCGTTTTTCCTTCGTCATTTTGGAAGAGCAGGATCTTTTAAACAGCAACCTGGAAGATATTACCATTGAGGGTGTGACAGATGTGCTGAACAAACGCGGGGATCATCCGAAGGCGGTTTTGTTGTTTACAGTCTGTCTGCACCATTTTGTGGGAAGCAATCTGGATTACATTTACAGTGAACTGGAGCATCGTTTCCCGGATATCTGCTTTATCCGCTGTTATATGGATCCGATCATGCAGAAGCATGGATTAACTCCGGATCAGAAACTGCGCAAAGCAATGTATGATCCGCTTCCGGTCTGCGAACCAAATGCGAAAACAGTATCTGTATTTGGTAGTGATTTTGCGCTGGATGAGAGCAGTGATATTAAGCGTTTATTGAAACGATATGAGTATACAGTGCAGGAATTACCTGCCTGTAAAACATGGCAGGATCTGCTGGATATGAGCAAAGGCAGTCTGTTTATCGACTGCTATCCGGCAGGAAAATACGGAATGGAGACACAGGCAGAGCGTCTGGGACGTAAATGTTTGTATTTGCCGGGCAGTTTTGACTATGATGAGATTGAGAGACAGCTAAAGCAGCTGACAGATGTACTTGGACTGCCAGAATTAACAGAAAACGAATTAGCGCATGAACGAGAAAACTGTGAGGAGGCATTGACAAGAGCAAAAGATTTGATCAAAGATATGCCCATCACTTTGGACTATCTGTATCATCCAAGACCCCTTGGACTGGCAAAGCTGCTTCTGACGCATGGCTTTTGTGTGAAAGCAGTTTATCTGGATGGAATCAGCCCGAAAGAAAAAGACGAGTTTATCTGGCTGCAGGAGCATGCACCGGAACTTGAGCTGATCGCAACCATTCAGGTGAAGATGCGTGTACTGCCAAGAGGTGGCAGTGAGGAAGTACTTGCCATTGGACAGAAAGCAGCCTATTTCAGCCGAAGCCGTCACTTTGTCAATCTGGTACAGGGAGAAGGTCTGTATGGATTTGACGGGATCAGAAGAACGGCGGAGCTGATGATGGAGGCGTATCGAGAAGAAAAGGACACAGAGAAACTTGTAGTGCAAAAAGGATGGGGGTGCGAGTGCTGCCTATGAGACAATCTTATCGAATCATACCAATTTATACGGCAGATGTATCTGGTGTCTGTTCCGCACTGTATGAACTTGGCGGAATGACAGTGATGCATGACCCTTCCGGATGCAATTCTACATACAATACCCATGATGAGATCCGCTGGTATGATCAGGACAGCCTGATCTTTATTTCAGGACTTACAGAAATCGATGCGATTATGGGAAATGACCGGAAATTTATTGACGATATCGAGCATGCAGCCCGTGAACTGCACCCGAAATTTATCGCACTGGCAGGCTCACCGATCCCATTTATGAATGGAACGGATTTCCCGGCAATTGCGCGCGTGATCGAGACAGAAACCGGAATTCCGACATTTTCTGTGCCGACAAATGGCATGAATGACTATATCTATGGAGCAGGAATTGCACTGGAACAAATCGCCCGGCGGTTTGTTAAAGAGCCTGACAGGCAGAAGAAAGATCAATCTTCTTTGCGAAGTGTAAATCTATTAGGCGTGACACCACTGGATTTTGGACCACAGGAAAACGTAGAGGTATTAAAAGAAAATCTGAAAAAATACGGATGGAACGTTTTATCTACATGGGCGATGGGAGATGACCTGGAAACTCTGCAAAAAGCAGGGAAAGCAACTGTCAATCTGGTGATGTCTGCAGTGGGAATGCGGGCGGCAAAGGTCCTCTGGGAAAGATACAAAATACCATATGTGATCGGAACGCCAAACCAGTGGCTGGCAGAAGATATTTCAAATGCATTGGAGACAGCAATCGCGCGATGCACTGCAGAAACACAGCAGTCTGTAACTACACAGCAGTCTACAATCGAGCAGTACTCTACAGTCACAGACGGGGCTTCAGCTGCACAGCAGGCAGACCCTGCGGCTCTATATCTGCAGAACCGCATGCAGCAGAATGCAGAGATCACTCTGATTGGAGAACCTGTCACGATGGGATCGCTGGCAGCAGGTATCGAAAAGAAATATGGACATTCGACCCGTGTATTCTGTCCGTTGAAAGGATGCGAAGCTTTACTTGGCAAAAAAGACAAAGTAGTACTGGGAGAAGAAGCAATGGAAGAAGCACTGAAAGATTCCAAAATCATCGTAGCAGACCCACTGTACCGACCAATCTGTCCAAAGAGCAGCACCTTTTATGAACTTCCGCATGTAGCATTTTCGGGAAGAATATATTTATAGTGAACTGTAACACTGTTGCAGGGGAGAAGAAAGAATTGTTATATATCCGTTTGACATGAACTTACAGTGGAGAGTATACTTGACTTACATATACGTTACTGAGAACAGAGCGGTTTTATCCGCTTAATCTGTTTATGATGAGGAAAGGAATATAATCTTCAGAAAATATACTGGGGTGAACATGAGATATGGATAAAGAGATGTTAAGTGGTCAGTTCCTGGAACAATCAACACCTGATGGGGAAGGGATGGGCAGAAAAGATCAGTATCTGCTGAGGCAGCGTACAGCAGTCGTAGGTGCGCTCAGCAATATCTTTTCAGTCAGGAAAGAACGTCTGCAGGAAATAGAACTTCAGAAAGCATATGTTGCAGCAGAAGCTGCAAGTAAAGCGAAAACAGATTTTCTGTTTAATATGTCCCATGATATCCGTACACCGATGAATGCGATCATTGGTTTTACAGATCTTCTGGAAAAACATTTGGATGATAAAGAAAAAATGCTGGATTACATAGCCAAGATCAAGACTTCCAATGAATTCCTGCTGTCACTGATAAACAATGTTTTGGAAGTAGCGAGGATTGAAAGCGGAAAAGAACGGCTGGATGAATCCGCTGAGAATATTCATGATTTTCAGCAGTCAGTATTTGTGTTATTTGATTCCCAGATGCAGCAAAGGAAGCAGATGTAAATCTGGTTGTTCTGCCCGGGAAACAGATGAAAAAATATCACTACATGATGCATTATCCCGTGCTGATGAGAGTCTGTATGAGGCAAAGAAACATAGGACAAAGAATGTATCAAAAACGCAGGAATAACACGAGGATAATTTCTCAGGGGAATATGATAAGATTAAATAAATACAAGAATACACAGGCAGAAAAATGGAGGATCTGAATATGAGAGTACTGATCACGGGTACAAATTCCGGGATTGGAAAGGGTATTGCAGATAAATTTTTGAAAGAAGGACATACAGTTATCGGGATTGACCGCAGGAAAGCATCCATACAGCATGAGAGTTATACACATATCTGTATGGATATCCGCGATAAGGCGCAGTATCCGGAATTAGAGCCATTTGACATTGTGGTCAACAATGCAGGGGTGCAGAACGAAGAGGATATCGATGTAAATTTAAAAGGAACGATTGCCATTACCGAGAAATATGGAATACATCCGGGGATTAAAGCAGTCCTTATGATTGGTTCTGCCAGTGGGCATAACGGTTCTGAATTTCCGGAATATGTTGCAAGTAAAGGAGGAGTCCTTTCCTATACAAAGAATGTTGCTCTCCGCATTGCAAAATATGGAGCAACCTGCAACAGCCTTGATTTCGGAGGCGTTCTGACGGAACTGAATAAACCGGTTATGGAGGATGAAGCTTTGTGGAGCGAGATCATGGAGCAGACCCCTCTGAAACGCTGGATGACAGTAGAAGAAGCTGCAGACTGGGCCTATTTTATGACAGTCACAAACCGTTTCTGCACCGGACAGAATATCCTGATAGATGGTCTGGAAGCGGGAAATGCGCATTTTGTATGGCCGGAGGAGTAGTTATTGTTTAACCAGATCAGGTAAGGGGCAAAGAGGAGAATTTTATCTGTTTTACCAATAGCGAGCAGAGATACTTGTAAAAAGCAGGTATCTCTGTTTTTATTCGTTCCGGCGATAATATTCATTGAGAAATCGAATATTTTACAGTATAATGAAATGAATACGCCCTGCGAAAAGCTTTACTTTTCTTTGTGCGGTCAGTAAGTTGATAAAAGGGAGTATTAGAATAATTTTTGGATGAGGAAAAAGAAATGAAGGAATTTATCAGTGAAACAATTATGGAGAAATATGAATTCCGTAATATCAGACCGGAAGAAACAGATCAGGCAGTACAGATAGAACAGATCTGTTTTCCGCCAAATGAGGCGTGCTCAGAGAAGCATATGACAGAAAGAATACAGAAAGTTTCAGAACTCTTTCTGGTCGCAGTGGATAAAAAGACTGGCAAAATAGCCGGTTTTTTAAATGGAAGCGCAACAGATGAGGAAGTTTTCCGTGATGAATTTTTCACAGATGTTACGTTAAACAACCGGAATGGAAAGAACATTATGCTTCTGGGGCTTGACGTACTGCCGGAATACAGAGGGCAGGGACTCGCAAGAGAACTGATGCATCAGTATCTGAGAAGAGAGAAAGAAAACGGCAGAGAGAAAGTTTTTCTTACCTGTCTGGATAACAAAGTGGAGATGTACACTAAAATGGGATACAAGGATCTGGGAATCTCAGGCTCTTCATGGGGTGGCGAAGAATGGCATGATATGTTATATGAATTGTAACTTTGAATGATTAAGTAAGTAGTGAAGCGGATATTTTTATCTGCCCGAATAATAATATAGAAAGAGCAAATGATGAAAAGAGAAAAAGACCATGCATTTTACAACAAATTATGGAGTCTGATGATCCCTATCGTGCTGCAGAATCTGATGCTGGCTCTGGTAGCAGTAGCGGATGCATTTATGCTTGGAGGAATGGATCAGAACTATATGTCTGCCGTTTCCCTGGCAACACAGATCCAGTTTATCCAGAACATGTTTCTGTCAGCAGCAACTGCAAGTCTCGGAATTCTGGGTGCACAGTACTGGGGAAAAGGCGACATTAAGACTCTGGATGCCATCTTCTGTATGGCACTTCGCTTATGTGGACTGGTATCCGTAATATTCTTTGCAGGATGTGTTTTCTTCGGAAAATATCTCATGTTGATCTTTACAAATGAGAGTGTACTGATTGACTATGGTATCAGTTATTTGAGAATTGCAGGATTTTCCTATCTGCTTACAGGAATTTCACAGTGTTACCTCGTTATCATGAAGACCAGTGAGCATGCAAAGACAACCGCCGTGATCAGTTCTGCGACTGTATGTATCAATATTATTCTAAATGCAGTATTTATCTATGGTGCATTGGGGATTACACCGATGGGAGTAAGAGGTGCGGCAGTAGCAACTTTGATCGCAAGGATTATTGAACTTGGATGTTCCGTAGCTGTTTCCTATCGAAAAGGATATATTCATCCGAATATGGATCAGTTATTCCAGAGAGATAAGCAGTTATCACAGGATTTCAGAAAGTGTGCACTTCCGCTTCTGGGAGCATGCCTTTTCTGGGGAATCGGATTTACTTCTTATTCTTCCTTTATGGGACATCTTGGAGTAGATGCTGCTGCCGCTAATTCAGTTGCAGCGGTTGTAAGAGATATGATCTGCTGCTTCAGTGCCGGAATCTCCAGTGCTGCTGGAATTATGGTAGGAAATGAACTGGGAGCCGGAAATCTGGAGAGAGGAAAGGCTTACGGCATTCGCCTACTGAAGATTTCACTGGTATGTGGAGCTGCTATGGCACTTTTGATGGTGATATCGGCACCGATTATTCTACATTTTGTGAAACTGACACCGCAGGCAGCAGGATATCTGAAGGGAATGTTTGCAGTGATTGCAGTTTATATGATCGGACGCGCAGTGAATGATGTTACGATCAACGGAATCTTTGGAGCCGGTGGGGATACCATGTTTGATATGTACAGCCTTGCTGTATGCATGTGGTGTCTCGCGATTCCGCTGGCTGTAGCCGGAACCTACTTTTTCCACTGGCCTGTAGTGCTCGTATATGCATGTACCTGCATTGATGAGGTTGGTAAACTGCCGTGGGTGCTGTATCATTTTCGAAAATATAAATGGGTAAAAGACCTGACGCATTAGAAGAATTGTGATAAAATGAAAAAAAATACAGTTGCTGTTCTGCGAAACGTATTATTGAAAACGGAGTGAACAGTAACAAAATACAGCGGATGAATGACCGTATTATGGACTATATTCCGCAAAATAATAACTTAACTGAATGGAAGGTGAGAAAAAGTTGAACGCATTACAAACCTTAAAGACGTATTTTGGCTACGATACATTCAGAGAAGGGCAGGAGAGTATTGTGGAGTCCATCCTGAAACATCAGGATGTGCTTGCAATCATGCCGACAGGAGCAGGTAAATCTATCTGCTATCAGATTCCGGCGCTTATGCTGCCGGGCATTACACTTGTAATTTCCCCGCTGATCTCTCTGATGCAGGATCAGGTAAAAGCCCTGAATGAGGCGGGGATCCATGCTGCATTTATTAATTCTTCCCTCACGGAAAATCAGATCAGCAAAGCTCTGTATCTGGCAGCTGGGGGAAGATACAAAATCATCTATGTGGCTCCTGAACGTCTGGAAAACTACGAATTTCTGGAATTTGCCAGACATGTAGAAATTTCTATGGTAACGGTGGACGAAGCACACTGTATTTCCCAGTGGGGACAGGACTTCCGCCCGAGCTATCTCAAAATTGTAGAATTTGTCCGTAATCTTCCCAAAAGACCAATCGTCAGCGCATTTACAGCGACAGCCACAGAAGAAGTAAAGAATGATATTCTCTGTACCTTAAATCTGTTTGATCCGGCAGTTGTTGTTACCGGATTTGACAGAAGGAATTTATATTACAGTGTAGAAAATATCCGCCGTAAAGATGACTTTGTGATGGAATATATAGAGAAACATCCGACAGAAAGTGGAATCATTTACTGTGCAACAAGAAAGAATGTAGATAACCTGTTTGAAATGCTCTTCAAAAAAGGTGTTCCTGTTACCAGATATCATGCAGGACTTAACAATGAGAGCAGAAAGCAGAACCAGGACGATTTCATTTATGACAGAACGCCGGTGATCGTGGCGACGAATGCTTTTGGAATGGGAATTGATAAATCGAATGTGCGTTATGTGATCCATTATAATATGCCGCAGAGCATGGAGAATTACTATCAGGAAGCAGGACGTGCAGGTCGTGACGGGGAAAATTCCCAGTGCATTTTGCTGTTTTCTCCGCAGGATGTAATGATCAACAGGATGCTTCTGGATAACAAAGATTTCTCTGATGTGGAGGAGGACGATGAATATCTGATCCGTCAGAGGGATATCCGCAGACTTCAGATCATGGAAGGCTACTGTAAGACAACAGGATGTCTGAGAAATTATATTCTGGAATATTTCGGGGAGGAGACATCAGGTCCATGTGACAATTGTGGAAACTGTCATCGGGAATACCATGAAGTAGATATGACAGCAGAAGCAAAACAGGTAGTCAACTGCGTGGCAGAAACCAGAGGAAGATACGGACTGACAATCGTACTGGGCACACTTATAGGGGCAAAGCGGGCACGCCTGCGGGAACTCGGAACAGATAAGTATAAATCTTATGGTGCATTGAGTGATCACAGCGAAGCAGAACTCAGAACCCTGATCAACCAGATGGTAGAAATGGGATATTTATACCAGACACAGGAACGTTACAGTGTTCTGAGACTGGGAAATATTACTCCTTTAAAAGATGAAAATACGCACGTAGTCATGCGTACTTATGAAGAAAAAGAGCCGGATAAAAAGAAAAAGACCGCAAAATCTGTCCGAAAACGCAGTACAGATGCACTTACATCTGCAGGCTATGATTTATTTGAAGCATTGCGGAAACTGCGTCTGGAAATCGCACGGGAAGAGTCCATGCCGCCATATATTGTATTCAGTGACAAGACGCTGATCGATATGTGTGTGAAGAAGCCGTCCAATGAATCTGAAATGTTGGAAGTTTCCGGTGTGGGAGAAAATAAGTTAAAGAAATATGGTCAGAGATTTCTGGAAGAAATTCAGAATTTCTGCAGAGACCGCCCTGATGCAGTTTTGAGTATGCCTGAATCCTGAGACATACAGATGAAATGAGGTTAGGACCCCAAGTTCAAATGCCTTATCGTGCAAGCACGAACGGCTTTTTGACTCTGATATCATGAAATAAAAGAATCACAGGAAAACGAAAGAAAAAAACAAGAAAAGGAAACAAAAGAAGGAAACGAGAAATGGAAATAAAGATGGAGAAGAAAACAGGAAGAATCACAAAAGTTCTGGTCTGCATGCTTGCGGTATTCTGCTTTTTTGCAATTTCTGTACAGGCCCAGGCAGCAGCGAAGAAAGAAATTTCAGCAAAAGTAAACGGAAGTGTGAAAGCAGTACTGGAGAAGCAGGGCGATTTCTGGCATCTTACAACAGGAGATGAAGAGGAGGATGCACAGATTTTATCCTCCAGGATTGTGTATCTGAAAACGACCAAAGGAAGCGATATCACAACCGGCTATTATGCATTTAATAAAAAAGGAATCCTGGATCTACGAAGAACATTTCATGTGCTGGATACCAAAATCATGGATACACGCTTTAAAGGAAAATATTACTTCGGAGGAGAGAACGGAAAAATCTGGGTAAATAAGCGTGGCTGGACTCAGATTGGAAAAAAGAAATATTATCTTTCCAGAACTGGAAGAATGTATGTAAATACATGGGTGCAGGGGTATTATCTGAAAGGTGACGGTCAGATTGCAAAGAATATGAAGACACCGGATGGCAGTTATGTGGACTGTGATGGCCGCAAATGTAAAAAAGAAGAAATGTCTCTGAGTAGTCTGAAAAAGCAGCTGCAGTCAATGATCAATGGATACAGCGGAGAATGGTCTGTATATGTTAAAGACCTCAAAACAGGTGATGTGATTTCCATTAATGATAAAGCAATGAAGCCGGCCAGTGTAATCAAGTTGTTTACAATGGCTGCAACTTATGATGGTATTAAAAGTGGAAGAATTCAGAAGACAAGCAGCGTGAACAGTCTGCTGGAAGACATGATCACAGTCAGCGACAATGAATCCTTTAATGAACTGGTTCGAAGAAACAGTTCCTACAGAAGCTTTACAAATGGATGCAGCGTGATCAACCAATATCTGAAGAAAGTGGGATGTACCAAAACAGGATGCCACAGCAGTCTTCATCCTTCCAGTTCTTCCTTTACCTGGGATGGTCAGACAAACATGGCATCTGCAAAAGATGCGGGACTGATTCTGGAGAAAATTTATAAAGGCCAGTGTGTGTCTGCGAAATATTCAAAAGAGATGTTAAATCTTTTGCTGCGACAGACAAGAAGATGGAAAATCCCGGCAGGACTTCCGGCAGGAACAAAATGCGCAAACAAAACCGGAGAAAACGACAGCTGCCAGAATGACGTGGCAATAGTTTACGGCAAAAAGACAAATTATGTTGTCTGCATTTTTGCGCAGACTTATGAGGGAAGCGGAGTAAGTGGTATCCGCGCACTGTCTTCAAAAATTTACAGGGCATTGAATAACTGATTTACCAAAATCAATAAGAACCGTACATGAATCATATGTCTGGCGGGGTAAAAACAGGAGGGAGTATGAATATCCAAAATTATACAGAGGAACTGATCAATCTGAGACACCATTTTCATCAGCACCCAGAGCTTGCACTCCACGAAGTGGAAACATCGGCATATATCCGAAGATATTTGGAAAAACTGGGATATGTGATCAAACCTGTGGAACCTACGGGATTGATCGCAGAACTTCCCTCCCTGATAGATCGGGAGAAACTCATTGTACTCCGGGCGGAAATGGATGCACTTCCTATAAAAGAGCAGACGGGGCTTTCTTATGCGTCCGTGAATCAGGGATGTATGCATGCCTGCGGACATGATTGTATTCTTGCATCAGCATTGATCCTGGCGAAGATTGTGGCAGAGGAACAGGAGAACTTTCCGGTAAGGCTGCGTTTCCTCTTTGAACCTGCGGAGGAGATTGGTGAAGGCGCAAAGAGGATGTTGCAGGCAGGAGCACTGGAGAATCCAAAAGCAGATGCATTTCTGATGTTTCACTATGCTGCAGATATGACACTGGGAATGGCAGTGCATCAGGGACAGGCATCCTCGATGATCAACAGCATGCAGATACATGTTCATGGAAAATCAAGCCACTGGTGTGAGGCAGACAAGGGAATTGATGCAATCTATGCTGCATCCCAGGTGGTAAATGCCATTCATGATCTGAGTGAGAATTTCGGAAAACAGCATCCTAATGCAGGTAAATATATTATAGGAACCGGTACGATCCATGGCGGTGAATATACAAATATCATTGCAGACCATGTAGTATTGAATGGAAACATCCGGGCTGTTCATGAGAAAACATATATGGCGTTGGAACAGGAACTGGAGAAATGTCTGAAGAAGATCGAACAGCAGACAGGAACACAGATCTGTATGGAATTTCCAAAAGATCCAGTGTATGCATTTGTCAACGATGATGAACTGGTAGAGACTGCAAAAGCAGTGGGAGAGGAAGTGTTCGGAGACAAATTTGTTCTGGAAGGGGAAGATGAACTGTTTTTATCCGGGGATAATGCCTACAGATACTTCAAAGAGACCAGAGGACTTTTTTCCGTATTTCTTGCAGGGATTCCGGGACAAGAACATCCTCTGCATCATCCGAAATTTCAGCTGGATGAGAGGATACTGCCGTATAGTGTAGAGGCACTATATAAGATTATTACAAGGTTATAGAAGATAGACAGCGAGGTGGATGAATTTTATCTGCTTCGCTGTTTTTTATATCATAAAAAATTATTCCATAATATTGCTATGACATACAAAGTCATCCGGGAAGGACCGCATTGAATTACAGTGGAGAGGGCTTATGTATGTTGCTAAAGCGTCTTATCACAGACGTTTTTTATAATTTGAGAAAATTTCCCCAAAAAGACTTGAAAACTGTACTAAAATGGTATAAAATAAGATCGGAAACAAAAACATGAATACAAAAGAGTTTATAGAACACACTATATTAAGAAAGAATCGAGGGCGCGGAAATTATGAAGATTACAGATACGATCAAATATGTTGGGGTAAACGATCATCAGGTAGACTTATTCGAAGGACAGTACGCAGTTCCAAACGGAATGGCATATAATTCCTATGTGATTCTGGATGAGAAAGTAGCAGTTATGGATACTGTAGATGCTAATTTCAAACACGAATGGCTGGACAATCTGGAGCAGGTACTGGACGGACGTAAACCAGATTATCTGATCGTGCAGCATATGGAACCGGACCACGCAGCAAACGTAGCTAATTTCCTGGAAGTATATCCGGGTACAACTGTAGTAGCCAATGCGAAGACATTTGTTATGATCAAGAACTTCTTCGGACTGGATCTGGAAGGACAGAAACTGGAAGTAGAGAATGGTTCCACATTAAGTCTTGGAAATCATAACCTTACTTTCGTATTTGCACCAATGGTACACTGGCCGGAAGTTATGGTCACCTATGACAGCACAGATAAAGTTCTCTTCTCCGCAGACGGATTTGGCAAATTCGGTGCCCTTGATGTAGAAGAAGACTGGGACGATGAAGCAAGAAGATATTTTATCGGCATTGTAGGCAAATACGGCGCACAGGTACAGAGACTTCTGAAAGTTGCAGCAACACTGGATATCCAGATCGTCTGTCCATTGCATGGTCCTGTACTCACAGAGAATCTGGGACATTATATCGGACTTTATGATACCTGGTCCTCTTACACACCTGAAGAAGAGGGAATTGTAGTTGCCTACACTTCTGTATATGGACATACAAAAGCAGCAGTCAATCAGTTTGTTGAGAAATTAAAGAGCAAAGGATGTCCGAAAGTAGTTGTCTATGACCTGGCAAGAGATGATATGTCTCAGGCGCTCAGCGATGCTTTCCGTTACAGCAAACTGGTGCTTGCAACCACTACCTATAATGCAGGAATCTATCCATTTATGAATGACTTTATCACTCGCCTTGTAGAGCATAATTTCCAGAACCGCACAGTAGGTCTGATCGAGAATGGTTCCTGGGCACCTCTGGCAGCAAAAGTGATGAAAACGATGCTTTCTGAATGCAAGAAGATTGACTGGCTGGATACGACTGTAAAGATCATGTCTGCAGTAAATCAGGATAACAAAGATCAGATGGAAGCAATGGCTTCTGAACTCTGCCAGGAATACATTGCAAAGAATGATGAGCTGGCAAATAAGAATGATATGACAGCATTATTCCGTATCGGATACGGTCTGTATGTAGTAACATCCAATGATGGCAAGAAGGATAACGGACTGATCGTCAATACAGTTACACAGTTGACAGACTCTCCGTTCCGTGTGGCAGTTAATATCAATAAGACAAACTATTCCCACCATGTTATCAAACAGACTGGTGTGATGAATGTAAACTGTCTCTCTGTAGAAGCACCATTCTCTGTATTTGAGCAGTTCGGTTTCCAGAGTGGAAGAAGTGCAGACAAATTTGCAGGGCAGAAAGTGAACCGTTCCGATAACGGTCTGGTATTCCTGGATAAATACATCAACGCATTCATGTCCCTGAAAGTAGAGCAGTATGTAGACCTTGGAACTCATGGAATGTTTATCTGCAGCGTGACAGAAGCCCGTGTGGTAAACGACCAGGAGACTATGAGCTACACCTACTATCAGAAGAATGTAAAACCAAAACCAGAGACAGAAGGAAAGAAAGGCTTTGTATGTAAAGTCTGCGGATATATTTATGAAGGTGATGAACTTCCGGAAGATTACATCTGCCCGCTTTGCAAACATGGAGCAGTAGATTTTGAGCCGATCGGATAATTTTTCGGGCAGATTCAAATACCAGCTGGATATGAGTAAAAGTGAAGTGAAATAGAAATAACAATAGGAAACAGACGGTGAGATAAGCCGTCTGTTTTTGTGTACTAAAATAATTAGTTAAAGAAAATAAATAGCGGGATTTTCCTTGATAATCTCCCAGAGTCTGATAAAATAGGAAGTAACCAAAAAATTTACAAAATTTTTTGTAAATTTTAACAACCAGTAAAGGGAAGGCACAAGACATACTTATGATAACATTAAATGATTATTTATACTCCGGTGATACGGTACTGAAAATTTTACAGAGATATATTGAAGACTTGCGAAAAGATGCAAAGAAAAACCGCAATGAAATTGATCTGATCCACTGTAATTTTCTTATCCAGATCAAGGAATTGCTTGAAC
The DNA here is from genome assembly GCF_052063845.1 of Blautia sp. HCP3S3_D9. Classification (NCBI taxonomy): domain Bacteria; kingdom Bacillati; phylum Bacillota; class Clostridia; order Lachnospirales; family Lachnospiraceae; genus Blautia; species Blautia sp. HCP3S3_D9. The sequence continues at coordinate 4,333 of NZ_JBQHWS010000050.1, read as the reverse complement.
ATAACGATTTCCTGACAGCACAGTCCCAGAAAATCAGAGAGTTTTATAAATATATGACTCATGAATATCCATTTCTGGCTTTTACAGTGAAAGGACGTATTAAATCTCTGATCCGCGCGGAAGAGAAATTTAACGGATACATTGTAGAATACATTTACGATTACTACACGAAAAACGGAACCTATCCGCCTATCTCAGAACTGAAGAATAAACTGAGCTGTTTTCGTGATCTGATCGCATACCGCATCGTGATCTCACTGCCGAAATGTCATCTGAAACCAGGTGAGGACAGAGAGACAGAAGAGCTGAAATATTTGTACGATATTGCAAACAGACTTCCGGGTTTCCTGGAGGAACGGGGATTTACCGCGGAGCCTGCAAACGGGGTGAAAGTAAGCCATTCTGAATTGATGGATGAACTTGCGAAGCCTTATTACAGAGATTATATTTCTGAGAAAAAAGATTCTGACTATCAGTCCTTACATATTACATTCTACGACAATAGCTCCAGATCTTATCTGGAAGTACAGATCCGGACAAAGGACATGGATGATGTAGCAGAGATCGGTGCTGCCAACCATCTTGGATACGAAAAAAAGCAGGAGAGCGAACGCGCAAGACGGGATGCCATTCCTCAGGGAGAATGCAGATATTTCGATGATGCATATGAGAGAGGAATCCGCCTGCAGACGCTGGATCTGTCAAAGCTGGATGTAAACATGTTTGCAGCAGTGAATAACAGTCTGATCAATGACGGATGTGGACTGTACAGAGGACGCCTTATTTTGCCTTATGAACATCTGTCAAGATTCCAGAATGATCTGATCGACTGACATTTGTTTTATATGTGGCCGCTTTCACTACTGAATATGATTTTCAGCAAAGAAAGCGGCCTTTTTCATACTTGCCTGCATAAATTTCATGAAAAAACAGCTTTATCCTGAATTATCTGATTAGTGATCTGCAATTCGCGCCATATATCTGCAATTCGCACCGTATACATGCAATTCACTCCGAGTATCCGAAAAAAATTGTCTATTATGGTAAAATAAATACAATAATTGGGAGTATGAAGCCCCAAAATACATTATTATTCACAACGTCTTCAGCTAATGTACCTAAAGATGCAATGAATGGTTGACTTGTGAACAATAATAAAAACATTACTGCAGAAAAAGGGGGAAAAGAATGGAAAAGACAAATAACAGACTGCTGAATGCAAAGCTGAACAAGTACATTATTCCGGGAATTATGATGTCACTGGCACTTCAGTTAGGAAACATTGTCGATACGATTTTTGTAAGTAATCTGATCGGTGTAGAAGCAATGTCTGCGATCACAATGAGTCTTCCAGTAGAGACGATCGTTCAGCTTACCGGTTACTGTCTGGGAGTCGGCGGCTCTATAGCCGTCGGAAACATGCTCGGCAAACGTGACAAGGAAAGTGCATCGAAATTGTTCACAGCTACTTTCGCAGTGACTCTTTTAGTAGGACTTTTATTTACAATCTGCGCATTCCCGGCAGCAGGACCAATCGCCAGACTTCTGGTATCCGGAGACGGTGTTCTGACAACCTATACAGGAGATTATATCCGCGTCAGCATGCTTGGTGCTCCGGTGATCGGAATTGGTCTGATGATGGTAAGTTATCTTGGTGTTGAGAACCACCCGGAACTGGCATCTGTATATCTGATCGCAGCCAACGTAATAAACCTTGTGCTTGACTACATCTTCCTCAGATTTACGCCGCTGGGAGTTACAGGTGCATCTTTATCAACGGTACTTGGTTTCCTGATCGCAATGGTAGTTTTTGTACGTTACATTCGTTCTGATAAACGAAACATCCAGTTTGTCAGGATGAAAGTCAGTGATTTTGGAATCATCAAAGAAGCCATTGTGACAGGCGTGCCGATGCTTATCTTCATGGCAGCCAACTTTATAAAAGCACTTGGGCTGAATACGATCATTATGAATCAGATCGGCGAAGAGGGAATGGCAGTATTTACTGTCTGCGATAATGTTCTGCTGATCGTTGAAATGCTGACAGGAGGAATCATCGGTGTGATCCCGAATGTTGCAGGAATTCTCTTTGGAGAGAAAGATTATGTAGGAATCCGTGTTCTCTGCAAAAAGATGCTGAAATACAGTTATATAGTGCTGGCGGTCATATTTGTGGCTATCATGCTGTTTACTGAACAGATCACAATCCTGTTCGGAAGTGATGGAGGAGAACTGGGAGTACATATGGTTTCTGCACTGCGTCTCTTTGCCGTATGCGTGATCCCGTATCTCTGGAACAAATTTATCGTAAGCTATTATGAATCCATAGAAGAAACAGCAATTGCAAGTTTCGTTACATTCCTTGAGAATGCAGTGGCAGTTTTACCTGCAACATATGTGGGAATTTATATCTGGAAACAGATTGACGGAATTGGTATTAATGGAATTGCAGTCGGATTTGTTGCGACAGAGATCATAACCGTGATCGCGGCTTGGATCTTCAGAAAGATCAAGCACAAAAACTCAACATTCTATATTGTTCCGGATAAAAACCCGGGAACAAATCTGGATTTCTCCATTAAAAGTACAATGGAAGAAGCACAGAATGTGAATAAGAAAATCATGGAATTCTGCAAAGCAAACGGAGCATCTGCAAAGAAATCAAATCTTGCTGCTGTATGTGCAGAAGAAATGACCGTAAACATCATTAAATTCGGTGGAAAAACTTCCAACTGGATCGATATCAATCTCTGTCTGGAAGATGATACCTGCAGATTAAGAATAAGAGACAATGGAGTGAACTTTAATCCATTGGAATACAGCTATGACAGTGAGGATTTCGATATCCACGGAATCGAGCTTGTAAAGAAAATCTCAACATCAATGGATTATATCCGTGCAATTGATATGAATAATACAATTATCTCTTTTTAACAAGAGATACAAAAAATTTTCAACAAAAGCTTTTAGTCGTATGAGAGAAATATGCTTATGACAATATAATAGCAGGAGGTGCAGAAAAATGTCTGACATTAACGAAAGAAGCAGTTTTGATTTTAAGTTCCAGCCTGTAACAAAACTGTTTGAAGAACAGGTGAAACTTCATCCTGACAAATGTGCAGTGATCGCAGGAAAAGAAAGCTTTACATACGCCCAGTTAAATGAGCGGGCAAACAGAGTTGCAAATGCGCTCATCGAAAAAGGAGTAAAGCGAGAGAGCATTGTAGGAGTTGTGCTGGAACGTTGCTGCGATTTTTACACAGTGCGCCAGGGTATCCTGAAAGCCGGAGGTGCATTTGCTGTTGCAGCACCGGATTATCCGGACGACAGAATCCAGTTTATTTTTGAAGATGCAGGAGCACCATTTATCATAACAACAAAGAAAATAGAAAAGGAACACCATGAACTGTTTACAAAGCTTCCATGCACCATCCTGTTATTGGAAGAACTTCTTGAACACAAAAATGCAGAGAATCCGGATGTAGAGATCGGGGAACATGATCTCTGCTATTGTATCTATACTTCCGGTTCAACCGGAAAACCAAAAGGCGTGATGATCGAACACATCAACCTTGCCAATTTTGTAAATCCAGATCCGAAAAACGCGGAAACCTACGGTTATGTAAGCAGAGGAAGTGTATCCCTTTCCATGGCAGCTATGACATTCGACGTATCTGTCCTGGAAGAGTTTATCCCTCTCACAAATGGAATGACAGCGGTGATCGCAAGTGATGAGGAGATTGAGAATCCGATCATGCTTGGCAAAGTGATCACAGAAAACAAAGTTGATATCATGACAACAACACCTACCTACCTCTCAAACATGATCGATCTGCCACAGCTTCAGGAAGCAGCTTCGCAGATCAAAGTTTTTGACGTAGGAGCAGAAGCCTTTCCACCTGCACTTTATGACAAGATCCGTTCTGTAAATCCGGATGCGCATATCATGAACGGCTATGGACCTACAGAAACAACCATCAGCTGTACAATGAAAGTGATCACTGACAGCAAAAACATTACCATCGGTGCTCCGAACGGTAATGTTAAGGTATACGTTGTTGATAAAGAAAATAGAGTTCTTCCGGACGGAGAAACCGGAGAGCTGGTAGTTGCAGGTCTGGGCGTAGGCAGAGGCTATATCAATCTGCCTGAAAAAACAGCAGATGTATTTATTGAACTGAATGGTGAAAGAGCGTACAAAACAGGTGACCTTGCAAAGATCACTCCGGACGGTGAAATTGAATTCTTCGGAAGAATTGATAATCAGATCAAACTGCGTGGCCTGAGAATTGAACTTGGAGAAATTGAAGAAGTGATCAACAGTTTCGAGGGA
>NZ_JBQHWS010000049.1:0-27460 GCF_052063845.1 Blautia sp. HCP3S3_D9 | reverse complement strand
GAAGCTGCGCTGAGCATACATCCCATCAGATGATAACTTCCATCTGCATGGCAGAAAGAATGCAGTGCATTATTTTCATCTACGCCGAAATTTTTGCTGGAAATAAATACAGTTCCGGATGTTCCAAGAGAAATATTGCACTGTCCGTCACCAACTGTACCTGTTCCTACAGCAGCTGCTGCATTGTCGCCTGCACCTGCAACAACCTTTACATTTTCACTGAATTCAAGTTCTTTTGCGATCTCCGGTTTCAGAGTTCCTACTACTTCCCAGCTCTCATACAGTTTCGGAAGCTGTTCTTCTGTAATTTTGCAGATATCCAACATTTCTTTTGACCAGCAGCGGTTCTTTACATCAAGAAGAAGCATACCGGAAGCATCGGAAACATCTGTGCAGAAGGAGCCAGACAGACGATATGCCAGATAATCTTTTGGCAACATGATCTTTACTACTTTCTTAAAATTCTCCGGTTCATTTTTCTGCATCCAGAGGATCTTTGGTGCTGTGAAGCCTGCGAAAGCGATATTTGCTGTGTACTCAGAAAGTTTCTCTTTTCCGATCACTGTATTCAGGTATTCTGTCTCTTCACCTGTACGTCCGTCATTCCAGAGGATTGCAGGACGGATTACGTTATCATCTTTATCAAGAGTAACAAGACCATGCATCTGTCCACCGAAACCAATTCCGGCTACCTGACTTCTGTCGATATCCTTTGTCAGTTCTTTCATACCTTCCATGCTCTGTGCAAACCAGTCTTCCGGTTTCTGCTCAGACCAGCCTGGATGAGGGAAAAATAATGGATATTCTCTGGATACGATGTTGCAGATTTTTCCTGATTCTTCCATAAGAAGAAGTTTTACAGCGGAAGTACCAAGGTCAATACCAATATAATACATAGTTCTCTCCTTTTCTCTTTATGCGGCTGTACTTTTCATTTTCAGTAAGCAGCCTGATTCATTACTGTGCAAACCAATTCCAAAATATATTTATTGTACAAAGATTATTCTCTGTAAATTTTTACTGACTTAATTTCTCATATTCTTCTAATCTAATACATCCCAGGGCAAAACCCCGGGATGCTTTATGAATAATCGTGTCAGTCTGTTTATTCTTTATTCGGATTCAGCTATATCCCGTGGATATCTGCACTCCGTTTTGTTAATTTCTGATTAGCCCCAAGGATTTTCTGTTGGGTATCTTACGCCTGCCGGCTGGTTGTAACCGATCTTATTTACATCGATTCCAAGTAATTTAAGTACTTCATAGAAGAGTTTTCCATAATGTCCGAACATAACAGCTCCGTGATGCGGATAGTTGCCTTCGATCAGAACATGACGGTAGAATCTTCCCATTTCTTTGATTGCAAAGATACCGATACCACCGAATGATCTTGTAGGTACATCCAGGATTTCACCTTCTGCAGCATAGGATACCAGTTCACCCTGAGAGTTGCACTGTAAACGATAGAATGTGATATCAGAAGCAGCGATATCGCCTTCAAGAGTTCCTCTTGTGAAGTCTGGTTCAGATCCTGCAGGCTCAAGAAGTCTGTGCTGGATCAGCTGATATTTAACAGCTCTGGACTCGCACATCTTGCACTCCGGAGTATTTCCACAATGGAATCCCATGAATGTGTCTGTAAGTTTATAGTCATATTTTCCTTTGATATCTTCATCATAGATGTACTGTGGAACAGAGTTATTGATATCAAGTAATGTAACTGCATCATTGGAAATGCAAAGTCCGATATATTCGCTGAGTGCTCCGTAGATATCAACCTCACAAGCTACCGGAATTCCTCTTGATCCAAGACGGCTGTTTACATAGCAAGGTTCAAATCCAAACTGTGACGGGAATGCAGGCCAGCATTTATCAGCAAATGCAACATATTTTCTTGCTCCCTTATGAGCTTCTGCCCAGTCAAGAAGAGTAAGCTCGAACTGTGCCATTTTAACATTAAGGTCAGCATAATATTTGCCTTCGCCCATCTCTTTTGCCATATCTGCACATACTTCCGGGATACGAGGATCGTTTTCATGCTCTTTAAACGCAACAAGAAGGTCAAGCTCTGAGTTCTCTTCAATTTCAACACCCAGTTCATAAAGTCCCTTAATCGGTGCATTACAAGCAAAGAAGTCCTGAGGACGTGGTCCAAAAGTAATGATCTTCAGGTTACGAACACCGATAACTGCACGTGCGATCGGCACGAAATCAGCGATCATTTTGGAAATATCTGTAGCTGTTCCAACCGGATATTCCGGGATATATGCTTCAAGATGACGCATTTTCAGATTGTATGAGCAGTTGAGCATACCGCAGTAAGCATCACCTCTGCCATTGATCATGTCGCCGTCGCCTTCTGCTGCAGCTACATACATGCACGGTCCGTCAAATCTTTCTGCAATAAGTGTTTCCGGAGTTTCCGGTCCGAAGTTTCCAAGGAAAACAACCAGTGCATTACACTCTGCTTTGTTTACATCCTCAAGAGCCTTTTCCATATCTTTTTCATTCTCAACAGTTACCGGACATTCATAAAGTTCACCCTGGTAAGCTGCTTTGATCGCTGCACGTCTCTTTTCAGAAAGCTGAATCGGGAAACAGTCACGGCTTACTGCGATTAATCCAAGTTTTACTACTGGTATATTGTTCATAGTATCATTCCTCCATATTTTATATTCTTTTTTATTTTTATTATTTTGTCGTTTCACTTTCATTTACAGCGGTCTTAAAATATCCCTCATATGCAGATATCACATTCTCAAATATTCAGGACTGCATCAGACAGATAAACGCACCCACATTCGCTATCTGCTTATCTCCAAATAACTGCTCTGCAGTTTATCAAAAAGAGCCAGGGATCAGTTAATCGTAATATTCTCTCCGCGAAGTCCGTTTACTGCACCTTCGATCGCTGCATCCTCATGTGCAATGAGCCATTTATTCTTTGCTGTCAGCAGGCTGTCCTCGCCAGTTTTTGCTGTTTCAAATGTAAGCTCTGTGTTTGTTCCTGCCGGAAGTACGACTACACACTGGAATCCGCCATCCTGTACATTGCATGGTGCATAATGAAGTGTTGTTGCATACACTTCAATACCTGTTCCTGCCGGTACAAAGAATGCTTCGATCTTAGAAGTGTCATATGTAAGTTCATCAGTGATATCCTGCTGACTTCCGATGAGCAGCACCAGATCTGTTACTGCTACGTTGATTTCGGAACTGCGATGATATTCTACAGCATTTAATTTCTTATTATGTCCGTTGCAGTATCCAATCTCAATCGGAATCCCGCCGAATCCCTTGTTCTGCAATGCTTTCGCTACATCCAGAGCCTCCAGTTCTTCTACAGAAGGAACATAAACCACATCATCCGGAACCGGTGTGTGTTTCATCTCTTTAAGAAGAGCACTAAAGTCATATCCTTCCAGCACTTTTCCATATTTGTGGAAGGAAGCATCTGCTACATTCTGAATTTTCACCAGAAAAACCTCCTTTTCCCCTTTCGGGGGTGTCACGTTATCTTTACTGTGCTTCGAGTATAGCAGACAGGCGAAGTCTTTTCGCCATTTTTCTTGACTATTCTATGGCGTTTTTTTGACCTTTTTGACCTATCTGTTTTCTCATCTCACTCGGCAGGACTCCATATCTTTTTTGAAATTCCCCCGAAAAACCGCGACTGCTGCAAAATCCGTTATCCAGTGCAATCTGACTAATCGTACGGTCCGTATTCAACAGATCTCTGTACGCATATGCCATACGAATATCCTGTAAATATGTTTTATAGTTAACTTTTGCATATTTTTGGAACATTCGCGACAAATATGCGTCAGAATAACCAAATGTAGATGCCAGGTCCGAAAGTTTCAGATCTTCATTATAATGTTCTCTCATATAAGTGGTAATTTTTGACAAAGCATCCAGTCTCCTGCTATGCCTTATCTCCTTCTCGTGAACCTCCGTCAACCGGTAATCTTTGACCAGCATATACATAATCTCATAAAACAGAGACATCGTCCGAAACTCATATCCCACATCCCTTGCCGTATAAACCTTATACAACTTCTTGATCAGAGAAGCCAGCTTCACATCCGCCGTCTCGTTCTGACTCCTGAACCGGATAAACCTCTGCGCCGTAAAATAATTCTCAAACTGCTTTAAAGGTATCTGAAGCACTACCGTCTTATTCTTCTCCACTGCACGTATGGAATGAATCTCATTGGAGTTAATAATAAGCTGCTCACCCGCCTTCAGCGGATACTCCTCCTTATTCATAAAAAACTCCAGATGCCCCTCCAGAACCGCAAAAATCTCAATCGAAGTATGCCAGTGCTTCTCCCTCACATAATTTCCATTTCCACCCTCAAATAAAAAAACTTTAAACGGCAGCCCCTCATTGGGAATGATCAGTTCATGCTGAAATTCCATATCACTTCACCTCTCTCCATTACAAATCAACTTTTTCCCCACATTTTTTTCTATCAGCCAATATCCAGCGCAGAAAAATAACCGCAGCATCCGGCCTCTCAACCCACACTGCGGTCATCATCTTATCAAAATTCTTATTTACAGATCTCTGCAACCACCTGATTGATCACCTTACCATCTGCTTTTCCTTTCAGATCTGCCATAACAGCTTTCATGATCTGTCCTTTGTTCTTTGTTGCAAGAACTTCTGCAAATTTCTCTTCCAGATATGCCTTGATCTCTGCAGCATCCATCTGCTTCGGAGCATATTTTGCGATTACATCATATCTTGCCTGATATTCTGCTTTCAGATCCTCACGGCTCTCCGGGCAGGTATCCAGCTGTTCTTTTACAGTTTTCAGCTCTTTCAGGATTACTCTGTCTACCAGATCACTCTTGATCTCATCACGGCAACCCTCATCGATGGCTACTTTCTTTACTGCGGAGATCAAAGAAGATACAGCTTCCTTTGTTACTTTATCTTTGGCTTTCATAGCTGCAACCATGTCTTTTCTTAATACTTCAAGTTCCATTTTATGTTCCTCCTCGTTTCTGATCTGATTCCTGTATCAATTACACACATAACTTCAAATTCGCTTGTGCTTCCGATACACTTCATTTAAATCATTATCTAGTAATCAGCATACCACGATTTATCTGAAAATCCAATGCTAATTCGCATGAAAATTAAATTTATATGGAAGTTTTCCCTCTTTTTTATATACACTTTGGTACAGTTCCTGCCAGATTTCTCCTAGGGAATCTTCACCTTCACGGATATCATCCGGTATCAAACCGCCCTTGCCTTCCAGCAGATCAAGCGCTTTTTTATCTTGTTTCAAGCCATGAAGTGCCTGCACATACCCAAGTTTCAGTCTGCTGTCTTCCTGTTCTTCTTTGTCCAGTTTCCGATAGAAACGGCTCAGTTCTTCGTACTTCTCTGCAAGCAGAAGAATACGGAATCCTTCTTTCAGATAGGAAAGTTCTTTGCGTTTAAATGCCATTCCCTGAAGAATATATACCCCTGCCTGGTCTTTGTCATTCTGCATCAGTTTCACACAACTCAGACCATGGAACGCCCATGCACTCTCCTTTAATTTCAAAGAAGCATCAAAAGCTTTCTCTGCTTTTTCGTAGTCTTCTTTGCGATAGTATCCCAAGCCAAGCTGATAATAAGCGTACCAGTTCTGTGCATTTTCTTCCATGTGAGCTTCCAGGAAATCTACATTTGTCTCATCGATCAGAAACTCTTCCGGCATTTCCAACGGCTGTGGACAATGTAAAATTCCTGTTTCAAAAAAGCGTTTCCAATTTTTCAGAGATTCCGCTTGTTTTGAAAGTTCTCCCTGTGTTTCATCCTTATTTTCTTCAAAGAATTTCAGATGCTTTGTGCCTTCTCCATGCGCTGCAAGAGCACCATACACACTTCCTATATATACAAGCTGTGCTTCTTTTCTTGACATTGCTTTAGAAGTTTCCAGTTTCTCGTTCAGCTTTTCATGTAAACCAGACTCAAGGATTCTGCCTGTTACCAGCGCTGTACGTTCTTTATATTCTTTCTCAAGTACTCCTTCGGAAATATTAACAGAGCCATACTGTTCCATCCATTCCCAGGCTGTATGAGGTGCCATCGGAATGCATCCATACTGTGTCTTTGCAAGTCCGGCCTGCACTTCCAGATAACGTCCTGCCTTGTCTGTGAGATACTCCTGCCAGTGATTGGAAGCCTCCTGATTTCCCCAGGAAAAGAGTTTACGACTGCGCAGACGATCTGTGGAAATCTGAAGCAAACCATAGCCGGTTTCATCTACATTTGCAATAAATTTCGGGCATCCATCCGGGATGTCAAAGAAATAATCTACGGACTTCTTTATAGAAGTATAATCGGAAATATCTGTGCCATTCACCATCGGGACCTCCACTTTTGTCACCTGATTTCCACTGGACGTGAATGCCTGTACTGCCGGTACAATGACCCTTCCTTTCTTATATTCCGGAACTGCCATGTTGCTCCACCAATACATTGGAACAACCTCTTTTCCTTCATTCACAATACGCATTCTGCAGTTCAAAAAGCTGCTGTCTTTTTCCAGCCAGAAATCCATCTGATAAGTTACTTTTCGGATCCGTTCATACTCATACATACGCAGGACCGGCTCTCCGTTCTCATTCGTTGTCTGGGCAGTATAAAGCGGTTCTGTTGTAAATGGAGTATGTCCGATAATACCAATATTCCACTCTACACCACCGCTGAACCACGCATTGCGCACTGCCAGATTGCTAAACTGAAGAACATCATTGGTGTAAAGCAGATTTCTACCTGTATATTTATCCCAGAGTTCCCATAATCTGCCTCCAAATTCAGGAAGAAATACAGCTTTCAAATAGCGGTTCTCCAGAATTGCTGTCTTTACTTCCTGCTCTTTGAGTTCTCTTGTATACGTGTTTCTCTGACGATATGGATAAGCATTCTTTACCCTTCCATACCCCTCATAAATCTCATCCGTTTCATCCAGATGAAATTCCAGACTGTTCTGCATGGTCAGCTCACCAAGGAGATCCGGCACACAGCTCTCCTTTCCCAAATCGGCTACCCTGATCTTCTTTGTCTCAAATCTTAACTCAGACATCCGTAATCCCCCGTTTCATCGTGTTCTCCAGTTCCTCCATCTGTCCCAGTATCAGTTTCTGTCTATCGTCAAATAATAAGCCCTTATTGTGACGGTAATACTGATCAGAACCATTTTCCCGGATGAACCAGATACTGTAAAAGTTTGCATTCAGTTCCGTAATAAATGCCACCATTTCCTGGCTGTCTCCAAAAGCCGCTTCCATAAAATCAAAAACATTCTGCAAGGTCTGTGAAGCAGCTTCTGTCTGTTCTTCCAGACTGTCTGCTTCTGCGGAAAAAGCTGCTTTTACTTTCTCATAGATATCCTGCTCGCTCTGTGTCAGACCTTCCAGCTCCATCCAGATTTTTTCCAGAAAAGCATTGACTCTGAGAAGCGTTTTCTCCTCGTTTGCAGTCAGCAGTTCGGATTTTCTTGCTGTCTCCAGATCATCCGCCGCTTTCTGACAGATCGCTTTCAGAGAAATATCAGCAAGGTTGTCTCTATAATATACCATATATTTGTACAGTTTTGTTACATAGGAATCCATAAGATAACATTCCGTAAATAACTGGCTTAATTTTCCATTCAGAAGTCCTACCAGACTTAAATGCTCGTCCAGAGATGCATTTCTGATCTTTTGTATAGTAAGCTGTGACCATTTTCCCTGAAGCAGATCTTCTACTGCATAGTCTGTCTTGTATTTGTTATATAGTGCCAGATACGCTGCAAAATCTTTCGCGATCATTGGATGCTGTATATACTGATATACCACTTCTCTGTCTACTTCTTTATTCAATGTTTCGTACACCTGAATTAGTCTGGAAAGGTCTTCCCATCCTCTGGCAGTGGCAAAAATACGACCATCTACTGTATTCTCCATTCTGTAGAAATTCTTTCTGCGAAGCTCCAGATAAGAGATGACGGCAGGGTGGATTCCCTGTTCATAAGCATATTCTTTCCATACTTCAAAGTCCGGCTGGACATCGATTCGCTTAATTCTGTCCAGGGTTACTACATCAAATTCACGGACAGATTTATTGTATTCCGGAGGGTTTCCTGCAGTTACGATCACCCATCCTTCCGGGACTTTCTGGTTACCGAAGGTCTTTCCCTGAAGAAACTGCAGCATCATCGGCGCCAGAGTTTCTGATACGCAGTTGATCTCATCGATAAAGAGAATTCCTTCTTTTAAGCCTGTCTTCTCCATCTTCTCGTAGACGGATGCAATGATCTCACTCATGGTATATTCTGTGACAGAAAAAATCTCACTTCCAAAGGTTTTCTCTTTGATAAACGGAAGCCCTACTGCACTTTGGCGGGTGTGGTGGGTAATAGTGTAAGACACCAGACCTACCTTGCATTCTTTGGCAATTTGCTCCATAATCTGCGTTTTTCCAATACCCGGTGCCCCCATCAGAAGGATCGGCCTCTGACGGATTGCCGGAATCAGATAGTTTCCAAATTCATCCTTTGCAAGGTATGCTTCTATTGAATCTTTAATCTCCTGTTTTGCTCGTTTTATATCCATAATGTAAATCCTTTCCTGTTACTGAAAGTTCTCTATTTTAATCTGTTATTTTAACATATCTGCCTATTCATAATCTGACCAATACTTCTTAATTTATCACTTCATAACTTATCATTTTTATCTGCAGGTTTCAAATCAGACAATTACTTTCATTGCCTATCTGATCCATTTAGATCATACTCATCCAATATCAGTTTCATCGCCCATACCGGCACATCCACATCCCGGTAATTGTCCTGCATAAACACAAATGCTGTCTTATATGATGGCATTTTCTGCGGATAAATTCCGAATCCGTCTGTGAAATAGATCAGGCCTTTCAGGTTACGAAATTCATGCTGTTCCAGCAGTTTATCCACCCATTCAAATGCAGGTCTGAAGTCTGTCCCGCCGTCACCGTATAATTCCAGATGTTCCATATAATCCTTCATTTCTTCCTGAGAAGTAATCTTCTTATCTATGTGGACTTTCTCATCACACTGGATGATATGTACATTTATTTTTGTAAAAAAGCTTTCATTCTCACTGAGTACACCATAGGTTTCCTCCAGGAATCTACGCACCAGTTCTCCGGAGCAGGACATAGAAGTATCAATGACAATTACAAACTCCTCTACCTTTTTCACTTCTTTGGATTCCAGTGGTTCGATCAGCGGCATATTACCATAAAGACGAAGTCCGTAAGTATAGAAATTGTAATCAAAGCTGTCATCATCTACCGCCAGTTCTTCATGGAAAACTGCAAATTTCCGCAGAAATTCTCTATAATCATATTTACTTCTGTTCTCTGTTTTAATCTGTTCCAGAAAATCTCCGTCACGTTCTCCTGCCTCCTGGGAAAATGTTTCCAGATCTGTCTCAATTCCATCATTGATCTCACCCCATTTACGACTGAGCATAGGATTCGGCTTCTGATCCGGCTTTTTGCTTTCCCAGTATTTGTGGTCATCTGTGCAGAATTCCTGCTCCAGATTTGTGAGATCTTTTTCACTTAAATTCCATCCTGACAGGATCTTGTATATTCGCTGAGCATTAAGAGTTTTACCCTCTTTTTCAAGCAGACGATAGGTTTCTCTGCGCAGGAGACTGCGGGAAAAACGGATACTGCGGTAGTTCATTCCATCTATGATATGTTCCACTGCGATATCGCAGCTTAAATCACACATACGTTCCTCACTTGTTTTTCCAGTACTATCATTTCCTCTACCTTCCGCATTTTTCCACTGATCAGCTCCGGCAATAATAATATTATTACCAACACCACGCCATGCGAAATGTCTGAAAATACAGTGAAATACCATATGAAGATACCCTCTGTTTACCAGAATTCTGTTCTCTTTATATAACCCGCCAAGCATCTGCGGCTGGAAATATATCACTCTTCCATCCGTTCCAAATCCATGAATTGAACCATCCATCTGATAAGAAAAACTGCTCAATGCCACATCCAGGAAGCGCATTCCCAAATATAGTTCATCCCGTGCCGCCCGTAGAATACTGCTGCCGATTGCCTGCAGACGCTCTGCTGTTTCTACTATTTCCTGTGTTTTATCTTCTGGCTGCATAATTATTTTCCTCTACAATCTTATCCATCTATTATTCATTATCAGGCAATCCCACTTTACTGCCTGCTTCAGTGAAATGTTCCAGATAATTATAATTCAAATCTCTTTTTCCGTCTTACATTCAACTGTTTCTCCACAGTATGTGATCGTTCATTTTTTTCCTGAGCTGTTACATCTATTTCCCGATAATCTTTTGGATTATCCACATTTGCACGCTCATTACTAACTGACTTATCCACTAAATCCGCTCTCTCATTCATAAGAAATGCGGAAATCTCTGTCTCTTTTCTCTGGGATGCACAGTCAAGTGCAGCATCGATTCCTTCCAGTGTCCAGAGTTTTTGTGCAGATAAAACTTCCAGTCTGTGTATATCTTCCTGCTTTACCAGATAAACTGCAATCTCTCCCAGATTTTTACTGATATATCCCCTGTACTCTTCTCCGGCTTTCTCTGTCAGCTCATACGGAAACTCCAGTCTGCCGAATGACATATCCACCAGAACTTCCAGCTTATCCATTACTACTGCCATCTCAAACAGCTTGTCGTATTCCTGATAATTCAGTTCTTTGTTATAGAAACACTGCCTGTAATTACTTCCTGAACCATGATATTCCGTATATAAAATACGCGCCGGAGTATTCTCAACTGCCTCATCATAATGCTCTGGAAAAACAAGTCTTGCCTCTTTTTTATCCGCATAAAGAAATGTCACGTCAATCCTCTGCCACATCTCCCCCAACATTTCCTTAACGCCAGACTTCTTTCCCTGCTTCATGTGTACAGTCAGTTTCTCCAATGCATGACATCCAGTGAATGCTCCACAGCCAATCTGCATAAGACTGTCAGAGAATTCCAGTTTCTTCAGATTTCCACACCCATAAAAAATATATCTTCCAATCTCTCGCAGGCTGTCCGGAAAAACGATCTCCTCTACCTCATTTCCTGCCAGAACCCGTTCTTCTCTGCCAAATCCAAAACCATCCTCCGGCTCCCAGACACTGGCATTCTTAAGTTCTTCAGTCTCATCCATATGACTGGAAAATACATATGGTGCCGCACTAATTACTATTTTTTCATCTATCATCTCCGGAATTTCAACCCTGTTCTCAATCCCATAACATCGCAGGATTTCAATTCCACCTGATTTTTCTCTATAATAAATCTTCATTCCTCTCTCCCCGGAAATCCATTTTCTTAAAAATGTTCCCATTTACAATTTATAATAAAGACTTCTATTTCAAATAACTTTATTATGGCGCAGAAAATTTTGCTGTGACATAATAAAATCATCCCTGAAAAGTATAATACTTCCCAGGGATTTTTTCCAGATAATATAAATTTATCACATCCAATTTCCAGAAACGCCTGCAACTTGCTCATATTTAAAGATTTTCTGAAACAGTACGGACGTTTCAAAATTGTCAATTCCAAACGGCAGTTTCCTTCTATTTTACGTAAAGTACAATTGACTGTCATCGCAAAACCAGCTCCGGCTTGAAATTCAGATAATCTCCGGATACCAGCTTATACTCAATTCCATCCACATATCCTTTGAAACTGTCGTCATAACGCTTCTCCCCATGACAGTGAGAATAAATCACTTTCTCTGCACCATACTCCTGCGCCATTAATGTGAATGGACTTTCCATTTCTCCGATGCTTGTTGGTGGATAGTGAAGAAACATGATAAATTTCTCATATCCTGCTGCCTTAGCCGCTTCAAAAGAACAGCGCAGACGTTCCAGTTCACGTTCTCTGATCTTCAGGAAATGTTCATAGCTGTCTTTTCCCTCATAGCAGTAGCCTTTGGTTCCTACCAATGCATAATCTTCATATGTATAAAAATTATTCTGCAGGAACTCCAGTTTTCCTCTGAACATCTCATTCAACTTCTCAGTTTTCTTCGCATCCCAGAACATATCATGATTTCCGCGAAGCAGAATCTTTCTCCCCGGCAATGCCATAATAAAATCCAGATCCGCCTGGCACTCCTCCAGATTCCGTCCCCAGGAATGATCTCCTGTGATCACTACCGTATCCTGCGCTGTTACTTTTTTCTTCCAGTATTTCTCGATCTTTACTACATGATTCTTCCATCTCTTATCAAATACATCCATTGGTTTATGGACTGTAAATGAAAGATGGAAATCACCGATTGCGTATAAACTCATCCTCCAAACGTACCTCCTTAATTGGCTTTAGAAATTGTTACATCGCATTTTCTTCAGTACTTTCCTGTAAAAGAAAATCGTCAGTCCCGTAGCCGCAAGCCATCCAAACGGCCATGCCATCCAGATTCCTGTACTTGCGAATTTCTGTGAGAAAATAAGTGCAAATATAATTCTCAAAATCAGATCCGGAATAGTTGCCAGTACAAAATAAAGCATGGCACCATATCCACGAATAATGCCATCCGTCATAAGTTTTACTACGATCATCAGATACCAAGGCGACACGATCCGCAAAAATGCCACGCCAGCATTCAATGCTCCTGTACTCTCTGCATTAAGAAACAGACTCATCATCTGGCGGCTGAAGCCGAAGTATAAAATTACGAACGGCAATGCTGTCAGCTCTGACAATTTTAATCCTGTTTTGAATCCCATTGGGATTCTCTCCGTTTTTCCTGCCCCAAGATTCTGTGCGGTATAACTGGACAGGCAGGAGCCAAGTGTCATGAAAATATTGATAGCAAATGTATTCAGCTTAATTGCGCCGGAATATCCTGCCACAACTGCAGAACCATACTGATTGATGATTGCCTGCACTACCAGATTTCCCACACTGAGCACGCTCTGCTGCAGAATACTCGGCACTGCAATTGCCAGAATCTGTCTGCATAATTTTCCATCAAATAGTGGCTGTTTCTCCGCAGTCATCACACTAAGTCTGCGAATCACCGTGATCAGCACCAAGATTGCAGAAATCCCCTGTGCAATAAATGTCGCCCATGCCACACCACTGACTCCCCAGCGGAACCTCGCAACAAACAGAAAATCCAACAGGATATTTCCGGCAGAAGAACCAAGCAGGAAATACAGCGGAGTCTTAGAGTCTCCAAGCGCTGTACAGACACCTGTACAGACATTATAAAGCATCAGAAACAGTAATCCGAACACGTAGATCTTCAGATACAACTCTCCATCTGCCAGAATATTCTCCGGTGTACGGATCCACACCATCATACTCCTGCATGCCACACATCCAAACACAGTCAACGCAATTCCAAGTGCTCCGGATGCCGCAAATGCAGTCGTTACTGCTCTCTTTACCCCTTTTCTGTCACCAGCACCAAACAATCTGGAAACAATAACCGAAGTTCCCAGATTCATTCCAACAGCAAATGCCATAAAAATCACCGTGATCGGATAAGACGCTCCAACTGCTGCCAGTGCATCTTCCCCTGCAAACTTTCCAACTATCATGCTGTCCGCAATGTTATAAATCTGCTGAAACATTACACTAAGCATCATCGGAAGCAGGAAACGCCACAGCGTTTTATCCGGATGCTCCTTTGTCAGGTCTGTAACCACAATTCTTTTCCCCCTTAGTAAAATCACATGACTCTCTCAAATTTTGTAATCAACAAATATCAATTATATCCCTTACCGCAAAACAAGGTCAATAATTTATATAACCTCTGACCTTATTATAGCAATATACAACTTAAGTAAGCAATATTTCTCTATGTTAACTCCCTCTTGACATTTCTTTTAATGTTACTGTTCACTCCGTGCTCTAACAGACAATCTTTCAGAAAGAAACGATTACATCCTGATTAATCCACTAATAAATACATTTGGCTAAATTAATTACAATCTGGCAGCTACACTTTTATCATACGTTTTATACTATTTAACCAATTTTTACTAAGATATTCGCTCAAATTTTGTCGATTTAAAGTGTTAAAGTACTGGATTTTAAAATGACATCATGTTATACTTGATAAGAATTAAAAATACTTGAAAGACTTTTTAGATTACCGGAATCTCTCTCAGAAATTTTCTGTGATCTAAGAAAAATCCACGTGATATTTATATGGAGGAAACCGATCATGTCAATTAAAATCAATCACGAGCTCCCATTGCCGGAGGTTCTGAAATCTCAGTACCCTCTCAGCCCGAAGTTGAAAGAAGTTAAGAAACAGCGCGATGAAGAAATCCGTCGTATCTTCACCGGCGAATCAGATAAATTTATCGTCCTTGTGGGACCTTGTTCTGCTGATAACGAAGATACTGTCTGCGAATATGTACGCAGACTGAAAACAGTCGCAGATAAAGTATCTGACAAACTGATGATTATTCCGCGAGTTTATACCAATAAGCCACGTACTACCGGTGACGGCTACAAGGGAATGCTTCACCAGCCAGACCCTGACAAAGCGCCCGACCTTCTTGCCGGAATCATTGCAATTCGTAAGATGCATATGAGAGTTATGCAGGAAACAGGACTTTCTTCTGCTGATGAAATGCTTTACCCGGAAAACCGCAGCTATCTGGATGATATTCTTTCCTATGAAGCGGTAGGTGCACGTTCTGTAGAGAACCAGCAGCATCGTCTCACAGCCAGCGGTATGGATATTCCGGTTGGTATGAAGAATCCTACCTGCGGTGATCTCTCTGTTATGCTGAACTCTGTTACTGCCGCTCAGCATCCGCATCATTTCATCTACAGAGGATGTGATGTGGAAACATCCGGAAATGATCTGGCACATACCATTCTTCGCGGCGGCGTGAACCAGTACGGACAGACGATCCCAAATTATCATTATGAAGATCTGATGCATCTGGCTGCATTATATACAAAAAAAAATCTCAAGAATCCTGCTGTTGTTGTGGATGCCAACCACTCCAACTCCAACAAACAGTATAAAGAACAGATCCGTATCGTTACAGAAGTGCTTCACAGCCGTAACTACAATCCGGATCTTAAGAAACTGGTCAAGGGCGTTATGATCGAAAGCTACCTCCTCGAAGGCCGCCAGGACATCAGTGACCACATGACCCCAGGCTGCTCTATTACTGACCCATGCCTTGGATGGAAAGATACGGAACGCCTGATTTATGATATTGCGGAGAAATGCTGATATTAAACAAATACAAATGCTAAAGCAAGCGGATATTCGCAATTGAAGCAGGAGAATTACTTGATTTGGTTAAACAACTATTTACAGTTTTGCTAAATCAAAAGAGGGTGTCGTTTCATCAAAAACAGCTAATGAAACGACACCCTCAATCTTTAAGATCAACTCTTTTCATTTTGAATCGTCCACTAAAGCAGGACCTCTCCTAAAACAAGTTTACTTGTTTATTTACATTATATGCTGTATTTTAAAAATCAATAGCCTTGTCAAGACAAAAAAAGAACCGCTAGAAGCCTTGATTTCTAGCGGTTTTAGCGTGCGTTAGAGGATTCGAACCCCCGACCTTTTGGTCCGTAGCCAAACGCTCTATCCAGCTGAGCTAAACGCACATCCTTGTGAAGTTCTTATCTCGTGTCCCTCACAACAATGAGTATTCTACTCTATACTGGTTCATTTGTCAACACTTTTTTTGAATTTTTTTTATTTTTTCTTTTGATCGGTAAAATTTATTATTTTACAACAATTCTAGAGCATGTTTGAAAAAGGCTTTCTGCAAGATGTGCGTCACAATTTGTGGGAGATTTTGTTCGGATGAGGGCGTCGTAGCGGGCTACGACAACCGAATTCGGGCAAAATATACCGCAAAGTGGAGCGTGCAGATTGCGGGAATGATTTTTCAAACACGCTCTAGCACTCTAGTTCCGTCTTAACGCCTCAATCGGACTGAGTTTCGCAGCCTTCTTTGCAGGATAGATTCCAAAGAACACCCCTACTGCACAGGAGAACAATGTTGCCGCCATGATTGTCTTCAAACTGATTCCCGGAGTAATGGTCATTCCCATACTGCTGCTTATGATCGAACAAATCGCATATCCTCCAATTACTCCCAGCACAATTCCGATCAGACCACCGATCACTGTCAGAATCGCCGCCTCTGCCAGAAACTGAAGCATAATTGATGAAGTCTTTGCCCCCAGTGATTTACGGATACCAATCTCTCTGGTACGCTCTGTTACAGATACCAGCATAATATTCATAACACCAATACCTCCAACCAGCAGAGAAATTCCTGCAACAAAAGAGATAAACGCAGTCACCATATCCAACATCTGATTCATGGAACTCATGATATCCTGGAAACTCTGTACCTGGAAATAATCTTCGCCTGCACACTGATGTCTTTTCTCCAGCAGATTTACCACTTTATCTGCAATACTCTGACTATCCAGACTTTTATCCGCCTGTATACTCATAGAGAAAAAATAATCTGATGTTCCGGTGAATTCATTCATTGTCGTATATGGCACATTCACAGTTACCGGCATTCCCTCGTAAGTATAACTTACAAAAGTTCCATTCTCCTTCTGTGTCGTCACACCACAGATTCTCAGGCTCTTTGTCAGACCGTAGCAGTTTACATCCAGACTCATTCCCACAACATCATCCGTACCAAAAAGCCGTTTTGCATCAGAGTCTGAAAGAACGCAGACATTCTTCCCCTCCTGCACTTCATTCTCGCCAAAGTAAACGCCATGTTTCATTGTCGCATTATTCAGCAGCTTTGCATCCGGTCCCTCACCTGTAACCATAAGAGTAAAGTTTCCTTTGCCAGTAGTCGTCTCACCATCATAAGAATCTGAAACATTCACTCCTTCAATCCCATCCAGCTCCCGGACTGCCTCTACATCATCTGCAGTGATATATTCTTCCGCAGTCTGCGCATCACTGCTCACACTGATTGCAATCTGTCCACCGCCAATATCATCGATCTCACTGTTCATCTGATTCTTGGTTCCCTCACCAATTGATACAATAGCAATTACAGATGCAATACCGATGATGATACCAAGCATAGTTAAAAAAGATCTGCCTTTATTTGCCATAATATTATGGACTGCCATTTTAATATATTCATACAGATTACTCATTGGCATCCTCTCCTGACTGCTCGGAAACTGCCTGTACCTGCATTCCCTCTGTATAATCACCAAGATCAGAAATAACTTCTTCTCCCTCTTTGATTCCCTCTTTTATTTCTATATAATCCTCTGAACTGATTCCGGTTGTAATATTTCTCTTAGTCACCAGTCCATCCTCGATCACATAACAAAAAGATCCGTCCTTGCCGATATTGACCACTTCTACAGGAAGAGTCACCACATTCTTCGCAGATGCCGCATGAATCTTAACTTTTGCATCCACTCCCAGAAAAATATCATCGTTCGGATTATCAATACTTACAGTAGCAGAAATAACCGGTGTTCCTTTCTCATTCTGCACTGCAATATGGCTCATCTTCGTCACGGTACCCTGGTATGTCTGATCACCCATTGTAATATCCGCAGTCTGTCCTTCTTTCACTGTATCATAATCATACTTGGAAAGTGTCACATCCACACTTGCTTTATCTGTATTCTGAATGGTAAAAAGTTCCATTCCCTGTGAAACTGCTGCCCCTTCTTTAATGTCAGCCTTGGAAATAATTCCATTAAATTCTGCAGTGATTCCCTTCTTTCCCTCTTCTACCAGCTCTTTCGCAGACTTTGCGTCCAGTTCAGAAAGATTATCCGTTACTTTCAATTTCTCCTTCTCTTCTTTTGTCAGGCTTGTAGGATCCGCATCTGCGATTGCTTTCTCAGAAGCCAGGTCAGACTGAAGCTCTGCAAGCTCATCACTTGCTTTCTCCATCGCACTTTCCAAAGCAGAAGTATCTGCAGTAGCTGTACTGGTATCACTTCCACTGTAATCATAATCCTCTGAGGAATCATCCTCTTCATCATCTGTATCTGTTCCGTCAGATCCATCTGAGAATCCCCCTGAATAAGCAGAGTCACTTCCTGTAAAATCGGCAAGTGTCGGCATCTGAGGAGTCTGCGACCTGCAATCATCGTAATCCTGTTTCGCCTGCTGCATAGCAAGCTGTGCCTGTGTTCTGGAAGATTCTGCTTCATTCAGTGCCTGCAGATTCTCATCTGAAGAATCCGCCTGCCATGTTGCAAATGCGATCTGATACGCAGTATCCGTCTGATTATAAGTACTCTGTGCCTGATTATACTGTATATTTAAATCTGCCAGCTTCTTCTGATACTGTGGAAGCGTCTCTGTCTGATATGTAGAAAGTGCTGCCTGATACTGATTCTGGATCTCCTGCTGTTTCTTTGCCTCGGCCTGTGCTTTTGCCTGTGCTTCCTGCTGCTGGGCCTGGGCCTGTGCTGCGGCCTGTGCGGACGCCTGTGCTGCTGCCTGACGCTGAGCCGCTGCCGTAGCTGCTGAGATCTGTGATTTCAGAGAAGCTACATAAGCTTTTTTGTCCTTGATTTTCTGCTCAAGATCCTGGACGTTCTTTTTGGCATCTTTCTGTTTCTTCTCTGCTTTATCGGATTTCTTTCTTGTATCCGTTGTATCGTATTTTGTTGATTTCAAATTCAACTCTGCTTTCTGGTTATCTTTTTCCAGATCCCTGGTATTAAACTCGATAAGTTTTGTACCCTTCTTTACCACATCTCCCTGTGAAAAAGTAACTGCCTTCAGCTCTGCATTTACCGGAGAATAATACGTCTTTTCTTCTTCGCTGCCCACAGTTCCCGTGGCATCTACAATCTCTTCCACATCTCCCGTTTCAGCAGTCACCACCGGAACCTGCGGAATCTGTTCCTCTTTTGAATTTCTCTGTCCTGCTACTGTAACACCGCCTGCGATCACCAGAACAGCCGCCGCTCCGATCACAATTTTTTTCTTGCTCTTCTTTTTTTTCATAACTTTATTTCTTCCTCCTCAAGACCATTTTCACACCATATTCTCTATAAAATGTATATACTTGCTGCTATTTTCAGATCTATATTCTTCACATCAGCTGTTGTAGCCTACGCATCCAGCTGATTCTTTACATATTCTTCTTTCCCATAGTTTTCGTTTATGAAATCTGACTCTATCTTACCGTCAATAATCCTCACCACACGCCTTGCCTGTGCCGCAATTCCATTATCATGAGTAATCAGTATGACTGTCTTCCCCTGCTTATGCATGCTCTTAAGAATCTCCAGAATCTCCTTACTGGAAGCAGAATCCAGATTTCCGGTTGGCTCATCTGCCAGAATAACCGGCGGCTGTGCTGCCAGCGCCCGGGCAATAGCAACCCTTTGCTGCTGTCCTCCGGACATCTCATTCGGTTTATGATCCATACGTTTCTCCAGACCAACCATAGTCAGTGATTCCACTGCCAGCTTATGTCTGGTCTTCCTGTCCACTCCTCTGTATACCAACGGGAGCTCTACATTCTCAATCGCAGTCAGATTGGATATCAGATTAAATCCCTGAAAAATAAATCCAATCTCCCGGTTTCGGACTTCGGACAGTTCATTATCCTCCATCGTAGACACATCTGTGCCATTCAGAAAATATTCCCCTGAAGTGGGTACATCCAGACATCCCAGCATATTCATAAATGTAGACTTTCCTGAACCTGACTGTCCGATAATGGCAACAAATTCGCCCTTATCGATTTCCAGATTAATATGGTCCAGCGCCCGCACCTCATTCTCACCGGGATTATATATCTTACACAAATCTTTCACTCTGATCAGCGCTTCTTCCATTTTCTCCTCCATTCATCTTGCATACCCCACAACCTCATCTGTCTAACCATAAGCCACATCACCGCCTATTGATCAAAGATTCTCAGCCAGCCTTCAAAAAAGGACAGAACCCGGTTCCCCAAAAGCTCTGTCCTTATCTGCGGAATCTACAAGTCTCTGTTAATCATAACGAAACTGAAGCTGTAATCCCTTCACTTTTTTTATATTATGACGATCCACAAAAATTCCTTTATCAAGCGGACAAAAGCATACGCTTCACTGCCTGCTCATAATCTGCTTTATGCAAATCCTCTTTATGCGTCAAGCAGAAATGCCTTGTATGCTTTTTTAGCTTCGTAAACATCTGCCTTACTTGTAATCTCCCACGGAGCATGCATACTCAGCACTGCCACGCCACTGTCAATTACTTCCATGCCATAAAGAGCCGCAATATACGCGATCGTTCCACCGCCACCAACATCTACTTTACCAAGCTCTGCAGTCTGGAATGCAATTTCATGTGTATCAAAAATATTTCTTACTCTTGCCACATACTCTGCATTTGCATCATTGGAACCGGATTTGCCTCTTGCTCCGGTAAACTTGTTCAGAACGATACCACGACCGAGATAAGCAGCATTCTTTTTCTCAAATGCTTCGCCATAAGATGGATCATATCCTGCACTTACATCAGAAGAAAGCATACTTGAATTCTTCAGTGCTCTTCTTAATTTCAGTTCACTATAGCTTCCCATTGCATCCAGAAGCTCTGCCACTGCATTCTCGAAAAAACGGGACTGCATTCCTGTTGCACCCACACTTCCAATCTCCTCCTTGTCTACAAGCAGACAGCAGGAGGTACGTTTCGGTGCATCCATCTCCAGCATTGCAAGCAGAGATGTGTATGCGCATACTCTGTCATCCTGTCCATAAGCAGCGATCATACTTCTGTCCAGACCGCATTCTCTTGCCCTGCCTGCCGGTACGATCTCAAGTTCTGCGGAGAGGAAATCCTCTTCTTCCATATCGTATTTCTCTTTCAGGATTTTCAGTACATTCTGTTTAACTGCATCTTTCTTCTTATCATCCGGGAGATCTTTCAGCGGTCTGCTGCCGATCAGGATGTCAAGATTCTCACCTTCGATCACTTCAGTAGCCTTCTTCTGCATCTGTTTTCCCGCAAGATGGATCAGAAGATCTGTGATATATACGATCGGATCATCTTCATCCTCACCAATATTTACTTCTGCAATACTTCCGTCTTTCTTTACTATTACACCATGGATCGCAAGCGGAAGTGTTACCCACTGGTATTTCTTAACACCACCATAATAGTGAGTATCCAGATATGCCAGATCAGTATCCTCGTACAATGGATTCTGTTTGATATCAAGACGTGGAGAATCAATATGTGCTCCCAGAATATTCATACCTTTCTCAATATCTTCCTGACCGATATGGAAAAGTGCAACGATCTTCTTCATTCCTACTGTATAAACTTTATCTCCGGCTTTCAATTTCTCACCCTTTGCAGCTTTCTCTTCCAGAGATTCATAGCCAGCCGCCTGTGCTTCTTTCACGATCTGTGTCACGCATTCACGCTCTGTTTTACCAACATTGAGGAAATTACGGTATGCGTCTGCCACCTTTTCTAATTCTTTTTCTTCTGCTTCTGTATAAGAAAGCCATGCATTTCTACGTTCCATCTGATGTTCCGCCTTTCTTTATGACTGTCATTCATAGTATTGCTTTCTTTATTATAAAACATCCTGCTGTATTTTTCCATATAATAAAAATATTTACATTTTTTCTCTACAGGGTTGCTGTTTACTCCAGCTATAATAATACGCTTCATCGTTCTGCATCACACAACTGGACAATTCCCTTTGCTTCTATTATAGTTAATATTATTCCAGATAATTATCTCAAAACAACAAGGAGGTTCCCCCATGAATCATTCAGAAGAACTGCGACAGCAGCTCCATTCCATAAATCGAAAAAGTTACCCTGCATATAAAAGTCTGAAAGGAGTCTATCAGTTTGGAAATTATCTCCTCTCCATCGACCATGTTCAGGGCGACCCTTTCGCATCTCCCTCTCATGTAAGCGTTCAGATTTCTCACAAAAATGCCCGATTTCCCGAAGAATATTACAAAGATCCTCTCACCCGGACAACTCTCTGTGATTATCTCACACGTCAGTTTGAAAAGCAGATCAATCATTTCAGTTTCCGCGCCAAAGGCTCCGGCAAAAGCGGACTGATCACTGTCAGCCACTGCAGTCAGGAAGTTCTCTCAAGAACAGCCTGTGAAATAAATGAAAAAGAAATCACTGCCCGTTTTTTTGTAGGATTTCCTGCTAACGGACGAACTATCAACGCCACAGAACTGGAAAAGATTCTTTTTGACTTTCTGCCTGTATGTATCCAGAAATCGTTCTTCTATTCCAGCCTGAATGCACAGGAATTACGTAACTATATCGAACTCGCTGAAGATCAGGATTTTATCCGTCATGAACTGTCTAAACGAAATCTCTGTGCCTTTGTCGCAGACAATTCCATCCTCCCCAGGGAAAGCGGTATTTCCTCCCGTCCAATGAAGGACTCCATTCCGTTTACCGCTCCCGAAAGTCTGTGTATTTCCATGAATCTTCCACACAAAGGAACCATTACCGGAATGGGCATTCCGAAAGGAATCACTCTGATCGTTGGCGGCGGTTATCATGGCAAATCCACACTTCTGAATGCTCTTGAGCTTGGTATATATAACCATATCCCGGGGGATGGACGCGAATATGTGATCACAGATGACACAGCCGTCAAACTTCGTTCTGAAGATGGTCGTTTCATCAAAGATGTTGATATTTCCCTGTTCATTAATGATCTTCCAAATAAAAAAAATACTCATTGCTTCTCCACCCTGGACGCCAGCGGCAGCACTTCTCAGGCAGCCGGTATTGTAGAGAGCATGGAAGCCGGCAGTCATCTTTTTCTTCTTGATGAAGATACCTCTGCCACAAACTTTATGGTCCGTGATACTTTTATGCAACAGGTGATTAAGCGTGAAAAAGAGCCGATCACTCCATTTCTGGAGCGTGCCCGTGACCTCTACGAAAAAGCCGGTATCTCCACGATCCTGGTTGCAGGAAGTTCTGGTGCGTTCTTTCATATTGCAGACACAGTCATTCAGATGGACAACTACATTCCAAAAGATATTACTGCGACTGTCAAAAAACTCTGCAGTCAGTATCCTCTGCCCACTGTTCAGGCTTCGGAATTCCATCTTCCGCAAAGTCATCGAATCATGACTAAAGCAACTGTACCTTCTAGTCGTCCTCAGCATAACGGTCATAAACATGGATCTGATTCCTCTTCCAGACCTGAGCGTCTGAAAACCAAAGTTTCCAAAACAGATGGTTTCTCTCTTGGCAGACAGGAAATTGATCTTCGCTATACAGAACAGCTGATCGACACCGAGCAGACTGCTGCATTAAGTCTCCTGCTGAAATACGCAGTTGAACACCTGATAGATGGTAAACATACTCTGCCGGAAATTGTAAAATATCTGCAAAAAAACCTCACATTGCATGGCCTGTCATTCTTTGCAGATAACCAGAATATTGCCTGCGGCTATGCCGTCCCAAGACTTCAGGAGATTTATGCCTGCTTCAATCGATACAGACGCCCTTAACTTAAAATAAGCATGTTTACCGGATTTTTACACCTGTATATATAACAAAATCACCGCTTCTCCGGCGATCTTGTCGGTTAAGCGGTGATTCACTGTTCATTTTACACTTTTTAGGGAAAGGAAAGATTTTCTCTTAAGGTCTGTCATTTCCTTAAGATGTAAATATCATAACTTATAAATGTGAGAGAAATTTGTCTAATTTCTAATAAAAGTATAAAATTTATAAAAAAACTGCAAAGAATGTTGATTTTGCGGGATTTTTGCACATATGTATCAAAATATCCTACAGTATAGTGATGTATAAACAGAAACATCCAAAATGCTGACACATCTCGAATTTTGCAAGAATCGGTTGCATCTATCTTTTAATCCGTTATAATATTAAATAAATGATTGCTGTTCACATACCACTATTCCGCGACATACAGCGCAGCTTTATGCGATCATCATAAAGCCTGTGTATTGCGAATCATATTACCGTGTGTAGAGTGAACAGTGACAATAACTGTATACCTGTATTCAGATATACAATGAAAGGTTAAGAAAGAGGAAAATAGATGTTTAGAAAAATAGATAAAACCAGCACATTTAACGATGTTCTGACACAGATCATCGAGAAAATACAGAACGGTGAACTGAAACCGGGAGATGCACTTCCGGCAGAACGTATTCTGGCCGAAGAATTTGGCATTTCAAGACCAGCACTGCGCGAAGTACTGAAAGCTCTTTCCCTGCTTGGAATCACAGTCAGCGTACATGGTGGTGCCAATTATATTGCAGCAGATCTTCGCAACTGTCTCACTGAACCGTTATCCATTCTGTTTCAGATGTATAACAGTAAGATTCAGGATGCATTACAGCTTCGAGGTGCACTGGAAAGTAAAGCTGCTTTTCTTGCTGCCCAGAACTGCACACCACTAGATGCTGCAGAACTTCAGCTCATCATCGCCAAACTGGACAGTACCCAGGATGAAAAAATCCGCGGTGATCTGGACCGTGACCTGCACCTGAAGATTGCACAGATTTCCGCCAATCCATTGATTCTGAGTGTACTAAACGCTTCCTCACAGCTTACCGAGAATATGATCACGGGAATCCGCT
This sequence comes from Blautia sp. HCP3S3_D9, assembly GCF_052063845.1. Lineage (NCBI taxonomy): Bacteria > Bacillati > Bacillota > Clostridia > Lachnospirales > Lachnospiraceae > Blautia > Blautia sp. HCP3S3_D9. The sequence continues at coordinate 2,846 of NZ_JBQHWS010000049.1, read as the reverse complement.
CCTATTTCATGCAGAAGAACAGTACAGCACCAGAAATAGACTCTCAGCATGCACGGCTCGTCCATGCCATCACCGAAAAGGATTCTTCTCTCGCCGAGAAAGTTATGAATGAACATATGCATACAATTGAGCGTCTTTTAGGAGAGATCAGCATCGATGAACTTATAAACTCAGATACGCTCAATGATAATACCCCTGCAACTAATTCAGATCCCGTTTAATAGAGAATCTTTCAATCTGTACTAATTTATCTGATCCAAATCCAATTGGTTCAAGCATCTGTTTTGCAATTTATTTAAAAATTATATTTAAAACCAATAATATAAGATACTATATTTATCAGTATCTGATATTATTAATTTACTGATATTCTTTTATCCTTGTCTTAATTCTCTTTTTCTATCATCTGTCTTTTTTCATCATCTGTCTTTTTCCACCATCTGTCTTTTCTATCATCTGTCTTTTCTATCATCTGTCTTTTCTATCATCTGTCTTTTCTATCATCTGTCTTTTCCATCATCTGTCTTTTCCATCATCTGTCTTTTCCATCATCTGCTTCTTCAGACAAAATCTCACACATCAATCTGGCACCTGTTTTAAATCCTACTGCAAAACTCTCCTCCAGTTCCTGTGGATAAATTTCCAGTTGTTTATCCATTAATAAGTCCAGTTCCCCTGCCAGATCTTCGCTCAGTTTATCTCTGAGCTCCCGATAACATTGATAGGCAGCTTCTTTTTTCTCTTTGCACAGATTTCCTGCGATCTTTGTCACCATTTTACTATCTGTCCCACCATTTTCATTCATGTACACATCGTACAATTTCTGGATCACACTTTTCATAAATTTTATTCTTGCTCTCTAAAACATTTAATCAGGCGGATAAAATTTATCCACTTCCGCATACTGATAATATAAGCATTCCCCGTTTTAGAGCGTGTTTGAAAAATCATTCCCAAAATCTCCCAAAAATTGTGACGCACATCTTGCAGAAAGCCTTTTTCAAACATGCTCTAGCGCTTATAAACAGCATTTCTTCGTATTGTAACACTAATAAATATTATAAATTTGTGTTATATCAATGTCAACAAAATGTGATTATACTTTATATTATAACGTTATAGTTGTTACTGTTCATCTTTTATACAGTAACACACTTCCTGATGCATCAGAAGAATCATATTATACAGGAGGGATACTTATGCCAAACAATGAATTATTTATTGTCCGGCCAAAATCTGCTGATAAAAAAGAGGATAAATCTATTACTATGACCATTCGTCTTGAACGTGAACTTCAGGAAGAATATGATAAATTATCTGCCAAAAGCGGACGTTCCAGAAATGAGCTAATGTGCATGGCTCTTCGCTATGCTCTTAACAATCTGAAATTTGTAGAGTAAATTCTATCAATTATAATTGGTATATCATCAACCATTAATATTTCTGGCAGCCCTTTACAACATTCCTGCGTAATTTTGTCTATTCGACCTTGGAATGTTCCTGGAAATATCTGAATAAATGAATAGTTATTCAATTATTGTATAAAATAATGTTATAATTGACGAACTGGCACTTGTAGATATACAATTATTTCAACAATAGAAACAAATTATCTGACATTAACTTTTAGTAGTTTTATGGTAATCCGTTTCCATGTGTCTCTGTCAATTTCAGGTATCTGTTTACGTATACCTGCACCAGGTAAACATTACTGTTTACTCTGTTCTCAGCAACAGGTAAGCTCTATTTACCCGTCTTATTTTATGCAAGGAGGTTGTTTTTATGCATTCATTATCAAAATCCAGTCAGGGAAACACTTACACAATTAAATGGATGTTCGGACTGCCAGAAGTTATGAAGGCTATGCACGATATGGATATCCACGAAGGCAGCACGGTCCGTGTTCTCCAGAAATTCCACGACTCATTGATCATTTCCTCTGCAGATCGTAAGATTGTTCTCGGAAATGAAGTCGCAGACAGAATACAGGTATAAATTGTAAAAAGTAAAGCAGATGTTCTTATCCTTGTTATTGATCTAACATTGATATTCGCATCTGCTTTATTTTTTCAGCAAATATGTCCAATAAGCAAAAAAGTGAGAGAAACGCTGTAAAATCAACGTTTCTCTCACTTAAAATCATGCCGCAGACCGGAATCGAACCGGTACGGGAGTATAAGTCCCGCAGGATTTTAAGTCCTGTGCGTCTGCCAGTTCCGCCACTGCGGCATATGGAACCTATAGGACTCGAACCTATGACCCTCTGCTTGTAAGGCAGATGCTCTCCCAGCTGAGCTAAGATTCCATAAAAAGCAATTAGTAAATTCGTCAGCCAATTGCTAACGACCCAGAAGAGACTCGAACTCTCGACCTCCGCCGTGACAGGGCGGCGCTCTAACCAACTGAGCCACTGGGCCAAAATAATTGAAAAGTGGACCTTCGGGGACTCGAACCCAGGACCGACCGGTTATGAGCCGGTTGCTCTAACCAACTGAGCTAAAGGTCCAAAAAGCCGATGATCGGACTCGAACCGATAACCTGCTGATTACAAATCAGCTGCTCTGCCAATTGAGCCACATCGGCATGTTGCAACAGAATCAAGCCACAAAAATCTCATTTTCCATTATTTAAATGACTCCAAGGGGATTTGAACCCCTGTTACCGCCGTGAAAGGGCGGTGTCTTAACCGCTTGACCATGGAGCCAAAAATTAAATTGTAAATACTCGTTTCCGAGAACTCCCCCTGTTGGACTCGAACCAACGACACTGCGGTTAACAGCCGCATGCTCTACCGACTGAGCTAAGGAGGAATAAAGGTTTGCACCTTCAAAACTACATACATGTTG
>NZ_JBQHWS010000048.1:0-28088 GCF_052063845.1 Blautia sp. HCP3S3_D9 | reverse complement strand
TCCAGAAACAGTGCCCTGTATTGTGATTCCATCTGTATTTTCTGACAGAACGGATAGGAACAGCTTTTTTGATTTAGACAGAATAAATGATCTACAGTTGTTAACATATCCTGAGTCATATCATTAAAAATATCTGATAATACATCATAGATATCGTAGTAATGAAGATAAAAAGTGCCACGGTTGATTTCAGCATTTTTGCAGACCTCTGTAACTGTAATTTTCGTAAAACTTTTCTGCTTTAACAATTCTAAGAACGTATCTTTTATGGTTTGTCTGGTATAGCGGGTACGGCGATCTTGTTTTTTCTGACATTATATACTCCTGTATTATTTGGGATCATATGATTCCTCAACAATTTTTTGATGTGTTGAGTAACCATACAAATCTCACAGACTGATTATTGTAATTTATATAGTAACAACTATAATGAGGTTTAAAGAAAAAGTCAACAGATTGTTCAGAGTTTTAGGAGGAAAAACATGGGACATGTAATTGCAGTATCAGGAAAAGGCGGCGTAGGAAAAACAATTCTTTGTGGATTGCTGATCCAGTATTTATGTGAAAGCGGAAAACGTCCGGTCCTGGCGGTGGATGCAGATGCAAATGCAAATTTGAACGAAGTGCTCGGTGTTGAGCCGGAGATCACACTTGGGGAGCTGAGAGAAGAAATTGAGCGGGCAGGCGTAGACCCACGATATCAGATTCCCTCCGGTATGACAAAACAGGCATATCTGGAAATGCGTCTTTCTGATGCGATTGCAGAAGAAGACGATTATGATTTGATGGTAATGGGACGAACCCAGGGACAGGGCTGCTATTGTTTTGTAAATGGCCTTGTGCAGACCCAGGTTCAGAAACTGCAAAGTCATTATCCATATATTGTGGTTGATAACGAAGCAGGTATGGAACATATCAGCAGAGGAATCCTGCCAATGATGGAAGTTGCCATTCTTGTAAGTGACTGTTCCAGAAGAGGTGTTCAGGCAGCCGGACGTATTGCAAAGCTGATGAAGGAGTTAAACTTTAAACCACAGAAAACTGGATTAATCGTGAATCGTGTTCCGGATGGAAAACTGGATGCCGGAACTCTGGAAGAAATCCGAAATCAGGGACTGGAACTGTTAGGGGTTGTACCACATGATCATTGACAGTGATTCTCCTTATCTATATATTATTGCAGTAGGAAAAACTTATCAAGTACTCGGAAATAACTAACTTGGTAATAAAATTTTTACTGGAGGCTATCAGAAATGACAGAAAGAGAAAAAATGGTAAGTGGAGAGTTATATGATCCAACGGATAAAGAATTGGAACAATTACGTTTGAATGCGCGTAAATTAGCAAGAAAATATAATTTGACAGATGAAGATCAGCAAGAAGAGCAAGCGCAGATATTGCGTGAATTATTGCCGGCAACAGAGGAACTTCCGTATTTACAGGCACCTGTCTATTTTGATTATGGATGTAATACTTTCTTTGTAAAATTCAGTTCTGCCAATTTTAATTTCACCTGTTTAGACGTATGTGAAATACATATAGGGGATAATGTGATGATTGGTCCCAATGTCACATTGGCAACTCCCATGCACCCATTTTTACCTGAAGAACGTAATATCAGAAAAAGAGAAGATGGAAGCTTTTATAATTTTGAATATGCGAAACCAATTACTATAAAAAATAATTGCTGGCTGGCATCCAATGTGGTTGTTTGTGGTGGTGTTACCATAGGAGAGGGATGTGTAATAGGAGCAGGAAGTGTTGTGACAAGGGACATTCCTCCATATAGTCTGGCTGCCGGAAATCCATGCCGGGTTATTCGCAAAATAACTGAAAAAGATCATATGAAATAAGATAATACAATCAATAAAGGGGATGCCGGTTAATACCACTTTTCGGCATCCCCTTTTTGCCAAAATAATTAAGTATTCCAATATCCGATATGGCAGAAATATTTCTGGGGCAGATTGTATTCCGGAGAAAAATGAAAGGTTAGTTTTAACTGGTTGTATTACGGCGAATCAATATTGGAGTAATCTGTTTATGGACAGGCTTTTCCAGTGGTTTAGGGGAACGTTTTTTTTGTTCTTCCATCTGTTGAACCAGAAGCTCCATGGCAGTCTGTGCAATAATGTCAATCTGCTGACCAACAGTTGTGATTGGGAGAATTGCCTCACTGGCAATGGGAGAATTATCAAATCCTATGATTTCATAGAAAGAGGGTAATTCTCGGTATTTCTGGAAAATCAGGTTAAGAAACATGTTTGCATAAGTATCGTTGGCAAGGAAAATGCCTTTTTTTTGATTGGGATATTTCTCTTCTATTCTTGTAAAAATACGTCTTATTTCATTTAAAATTTCCTGATAAGAATTACCGCTTACACTTAGATCAATATCATAAGGAACCTGATATTCTTCACAGGTTTCCTTAAATGCGCGAATACGGTCGTAAGCAGGAACTGCTTTCTCAACATTGACATTGATGTGGATCAGTATATCACATTTATCACGGATCAGCAGAGTGGTAGCCTGAAGCGCACCCATATAGGTGTCAGTGGTAACACTGCTGATATATTCCGCTTCACGTTCAATGGCAACGATGGGAATCTGATAGGAGGATAATTGTTTTGATGACAGCGTATGACTTAAAACAATGAGACCTTCAATCTGATAGGATAGGAGCTCTTCAATATATTGCTGTTCTTCTTCAGCCTCATGTTCACTGCTAAAGATGAGAAATTTGTAGTGATAATCACTGTAGCTGGACAGCAGCTGTGTCAGCATTTCAGAATAATAATGCAGATAAAGATTCGGAATAATGATTCCGATAAATTCACTTTTTCCATTCGCCAGAACTTTTGCAAGTTTATTTTTTTTATATCCAAGGGTATCAAGGGCCTGAGAAATTTTTTCCTGATTTTCAAGTGTAAGGGAATCAGGATGATTGAAATATCTTGATATTGTAGTTTTTGAAAAATGGGTATATGCTGCAATATCTGCAAATGTCACCTGTTTTTTTGACATGAAACTTATTCTCCTTATAAATAAATGCAAATATTTTTTTAAGTATAGCAATTATTATACAAAAAGGCAATATTAAAATAACCGATTACGTAACCGGTTATTTTAATGAAGAAAAGTGTTGACAGAGAGTGTGTGATGTAGTAACATCAGATTATAAAGTAACCGGTTACTTAACCGGTTTCGTGAACAATGTATGAAAGGAATGGAGGAAAAAGTGCATGAAAACAGTGCAGAACCAAGCAAAGCCCGTAAGCAAGCAGACGTGGAGAAATAAGGTTACGTATGTGAAGAAAAACTGGCAGTTATATCTTTTTTTCTTAATGCCGGGACTTTTACTGACAATCATTTTTAAGTATCTTCCGATGGGAGGGCTTTTGATTGCGTTTGAAGATTATAATGTAATCAAGGGAGTACTTGGAAGTCCATGGGTTGGACTTGAATATTTCAGACGTTTTTTATCATCACCGGATTTTATGAACTATCTGATGAATACATTAAAGCTGAGTATCTATGGATTATTATGGGGATTTCCGGTTCCGATTATTCTGGCATTACTTATGAATCGTATTCAAAAAACGGGGATCAAGAAAAAAGTACAGCTTCTGATCTATATGCCGAATTTTATATCTGTAATAGTACTTTGTGGTATGGTTCGTATGCTGTTATCACCGGTAGGACCTTTGAACAGGCTGCTTGGGATTAGCACAAACTGGATGACAATGCCATCTGCTTTCCGTACTATTTATATAGCAAGTGGAATCTGGCAGACTGCAGGCTGGGCATCTATTATGTATACTGCAGCATTATCTAATGCGAGCAAAGAGTTGGAAGAAGCGGCAGTTATGGATGGTGCAAACCTTTTGCAGCAGATCTGGTACGTGGAGCTTCCGGCGATTAAGAACATTATTGTAATTCAGTTTATCCTGCAGGCAGGAAATATTATGAGCATTGGATTTGAGAAGGCATATGCATTGCAGACAGATATGAACCTGCCGGCATCAGAAATTTTATCTACATATGTATATCGCATCGGTCTTTTGAACGGTGATTATGGTTATTCTACGGCGGTAGGTCTGTTTAATTCAGTTGTAAATGTAATTCTGTTGATTTTTGTAAACTGGGTTGTAAAGAAGCTGAATGATGGAGAGGGATTATAGGAGGAAGAGAAGATGGAGAAAAAGAAGAGAAAATATTCAAGGACAGATCGTCTGATCCTTGGAATTGGATTCACGATTCTTGGACTGTTTGTACTTTCTATTGCGATTCCAATTATATATGTAGTGCTTGCATCTTTTATGGATCCTACTGTTTTGAATAATCAGGGACTGAGCTCTGATATTAAGGACTGGACTTTGGATGCTTATAGAAGAGTACTGGAGAATGAGATGATCTGGCGCGGATTTTTGAATTCTTTTCTGTATTCATTTGCATTTACAGTGATCTCAGTTTTTGTAACATTACTGGCAGCCTTTCCTCTGTCTAAAAAAGAATTCGTGGGAAGAAAATTTTTTAATCTGATTTTTCTGATCACAATGTTTTTTGGGGGAGGAATGATTCCAACATTTATTTTGATCAATCAGCTGCATATGGTAAATACAGTATGGGCGGTTTTGATTCCGGGAGCATTTAACGTTTGGAATATGATTCTTGCAAGAACTTATTATCAGTCAATTCCGGCAGAATTAAGAGAAGCATCTGCAATTGACGGTGCTAATGAAATCCAGCATTTTTTCAAAATTATGATGCCGGTATGTAAACCGATCATTGCAGTACTGGCACTGTGGTCATTTGTCGGAATGTGGAATAGCTACTTTGATGCGATGATTTATCTGAACGATGCAAATCTTCAGCCACTGCAGCTGGTACTGCGTTCAATCCTGGTGCAGAATACTCCACAGCCGGGAATGATTGCAGATATCCAAAGCACAGCAGAGATGGCAAAGGTAGCAGAACAGTTGAAATATGCAACAATTGTAGTATCAAGTTTACCACTTTTAGTGATGTATCCATTTTTCCAGAAATATTTTGATAAAGGAATTATGGTTGGATCGGTAAAAGGCTAAAGAAAGGAATGATACAGATATGAAGAAAAACAGAGTAAGAAGTTTGCTTGCACTTGGACTTTCTTTAACAATGATGGTAAGTATAATGGGGTGTGGAAAACAGCAGAGGCTTGATGCTGAGATTAATCCGGATACACCGGTATCGGATGTACAGTTTCCATTGAAAGAAACAGAGGAGCTTTCTTTTATTACCAGTGCACCGGCCACTTCAACACAGGATCCAAATAAAAGAGTGATTTTCCAGAGAATGGAAGAACAGACAAATGTTCATATTGACTGGACCTGCTTTGTATCAGATCAGTTTTCAGATAAAAAGAATCTGGCGTTGGCTCAGTTTGGAAATCTGCCGGATGGACTGTTTAATGCAGGCATGAGTGATTATGATCTGTTACGTTATGCAAAGCAGGGAATAATTATTCCGCTGGAAAATCTGATTGACAAATATATGCCAAACCTTCAGGCTGTGTTTGAAAAATACCCGGAATACAGAACCATGTGTACAGCACCGGATGGACATATTTACTCTTTTCCGTGGATTGAACAGCTTGGTTCCGGAAAAGAAGCAATTCAGGCCATTGGAGATATTCCTTATATTAATAAGAAATGGCTTGATTATCTTGGTCTTGAGATTCCAACCACAACAGATGAACTGGAGCAGGTACTGATTCAATTTCGAGATCATGCAGATGATCTGAAACAAGAGTTTTCCATTGAAGGTGATGTAATACCAATGTCATTTATTATCAATAACGGAGATCAGGATCCTTCAATCTTAATAAATGGATTCGGAGATGGTTATGGGGACACAGGAGATCATTTTGCTGTAACAGATGAAGGTAAGGTGATTTATACAACGGTTCAGGAAGGATACAAAGAAGGTATCAAATGGCTGCATAAACTTGTGACAGAGAATCTGATCGATCCGGAAGCATTTACACAGGAATGGTCTACTTATGTTGCAAAAGGAAAGAATCACCGTTATGGACTTTGCTTCACATGGGATATTGCTAATATAGACAACAATACGGATTATGTGATGCTTCCGGCACTGACCGGACCGGATGGAATGAGAAATATCACCAGACAGAACAACAGTGAGACCAGCGGTTTTGACAGAGGAAGATGTGTGCTTACTACCAGCTGCCGTAACACGGCACTTGCTGCCGCATGGATCGATCAGATGTATGCACCCCTTCAGTCTCCGCAAAATAACTGGGGAACCTATGGAGAGAAGGATTCCTTTAATATTTTTGAGCTGTCTGTAAACAAAGATGGCGAAAAAATGTTAAAGCATATGGACTTAGGAGATCAGTCACCGGTGGAAGTACGTGAAGCGCAATCTGTAAATGGTCCTCTCGCTATATTAAATGAATATTATGGCGTATATGTAACACAGCCGGAAGATGCGAAATGGCGTCTGGATAATATGCATGAGACATATTTACAGGATATGAACAGCAAATATGTTTATCCTAATGTATTTATGAGTATTGATGATACAAACAAAGTGTCACAGTATGATACAGATATTAAGAAATATGCAGAACAGAAGAAAGCAGATTGGATCCTGAACGGAGGAATTGATGAAGAATGGGATTCTTATCTGAAAAAAATGGAGAAGTACGGGCTTTCCGATTACCTTTCAATCAAGCAAAAATATTTTGACCAGTATCAGGATTCATTAAGCAGTGAAAAATAAGAGAAGATATCATTTTGACAGGAGGAACTATATGAGCGAAATGTTGGAAAAGGCAAGAAAATATGAATTTATACAGGGACAGCAGATCAAAGAGGAAGAAAGACCAGCCTTTCATATAACTCCTTATGTTGGCTGGATGAATGATCCAAATGGATTTTCCTATTATAAAGGAGAGTATCATTTGTTCTACCAGTATAATCCGTATAGCACACATTGGGACAGTATGCACTGGGGACATGTAGTGAGTAAGGATTTATTGCATTGGAACTATGTTCCGACTGCATTGGCACCGGATGAAGATTATGATAAATTCGGCTGTTTTTCAGGAAGTGCCATAGAATTAGAGGATGGCAGACAGTTGCTTATGTATACTTCTGTAAATCAGGAGAAACTGGAAGACGGAACTGTAAGGGATATTCAGACACAGGCAGTGGCAGTTGGAGATGGTAAGGATTATGAAAAGTATGATAAGAATCCGGTTCTGACAGCCAAAGATCTTCCAAAGGGGGCTAGTAAAGTAGACTTTCGTGATCCCAAAATCTGGAAAGGGAACGATGGAAACTTTTATTGTGTTATAGGAAGTCGTCCGGCTGATGGAAGCGGACAGATCCTTCTTTACAGAAGTAAAAATGGCTTTGAATGGGAATTTGTAAGCATTCTGGCAAAGAATCAAAATCGTTATGGAAAAATGTGGGAATGCCCGGATTTCTTTGAACTGGATGGCAAATATGTGCTTCTGACAAGTCCACAGGATATGCTTCCGGAAGGATTAGAATTTCATAATGGAAATGGAACGTTATGTATTATTGGGGAGTTGGATCCTGAGACACATACTTTAAAGGAACAGTTTTGTCAAGGTGTTGATTACGGAATTGACTATTACGCAATGCAGACACTGCTTGCACCGGATGGACGAAGAATTATGATCGCCTGGATGCAGAACTGGGATACGCTTGCATATCGATGCAATGACTCTGGATGGTTCGCACAAATGAGTCTTCCAAGAGAACTGTCTGTTAAAAACGGAAGATTGTATCAGGTTCCGGTCAGAGAACTTAATGCCATGCGTGCAAACAAAGTCGAGTATAACAATGTTGTGATAAAAGATACCAGGCTCACACTGGATCAGATTGAAGGACGAACGGTAGATCTGGAACTTGTGATACGACCGGCAGATAAAGACAATCTTTATAAAAAATTTGAACTCTGTTTTGCAGAGAATGAGAAATATCATTCTACATTATGCTTCCGTCCGGATGAATCTGTTTTAAAAATCGATAGAAAATTCTCAGGAAGCGAACGGGCGCTGGTTCATCAGAGCAGTTGTCTGGTAAACGGTGACAGCAATGAACTAAAACTGCGTGTGATTTTGGATAAGTTTAGTGTGGAAGTATTTATTAATGACGGCGAGCAGGTTATGTCTGCGGTTATTCTTACAAAGCAGGAAGCAAAGGGGATTTCTTTCTTTGCTGATGGTGCAGCTAAGCTTGATATAGTGAAATATGATTTATTATAATAAAGCGTTGTTGGATAAAGTATATAGACGATGATATGAGAAATCCTGACAGATAGGAGTAATATATGAAAAAATATGATGTAACAGCGCTAGGAGAATTATTGATCGACTTTACTGAAAATGGAAAAAGTAATCAGGGAAATCCGATTTTTGAAGCTAATCCAGGAGGTGCACCCTGTAATGTGCTTGCGATGTTAGCTAAATTGGGACATAATACAGCATTTATTGGTAAGGTTGGTAATGATTTTTTTGGAGATCAGTTGAGAGCAGCCATAAAAGAAGCAGGAATTGATGACATTGGCTTATGTACAGATGAAAAAATTCATACTACGCTTGCTATGGTACATACATATCCGGATGGAGATAGGGATTTTTCCTTCTATCGTAATCCGGGAGCAGACATGATGCTGAATAAAACTGAGATTCCCGAGGATATTCTCAAAGAGACAGGGATTTTCCATTTTGGTACCTTGTCTATGACTCATGAAGGAGTGCGGGAAGCGACAAAAGAAGCAATTCGTATTGCGAAGGAAGCAGGGGCTGTTATTTCATTTGATCCAAACTTGCGTCCACCACTCTGGGAGTCACTGGAGGAGGCGAAAGAACAAGTACTATATGGTCTTGAACAGTGTCGGATTTTGAAAATATCAGATAATGAGATCCAATGGCTGACAGGAGAAGAAGACTATACTGCCGGTGTAAACTGGATCCGAGAAAGATATGAGATTCCGATGATTCTTGTATCTATGGGAAAGGCGGGCAGTCGTGCCTATTATAATGGATTAGTGGTAGAAGCAAAACCATTTTTACAGAAAAGTACGATAGAGACAACAGGAGCAGGAGATACTTTTTGTGGTTGTGTGTTACACTATATTTGTGAGCATGGAATAGATGGACTGAAAGAGGATGATCTGACAGAAATGTTAAATTTTGCCAATGTAGCAGCTTCTATCATTACTACAAGAAAAGGTGCGCTGCGAGTAATGCCCGAACAAGAAGAAATCCAACAGTATTTAAATACTATCAGAAATGCAAATAAGTAAAAAACTTTAAATTTGTAATTCTTGCCAAATCGCAAGGAAATCGCAAGACTTTGGTCATGTGGATTTCCTTGCTTTTTTTCTCAAAGTGTCAGGTAAGGCCCTTGTTTATGGAAGAAATCAGCTCTGCCAGTTGTTTCCTTTTGGTGCGTGTATCACCGTTGATCATCAACTTGGAATAAATCTGGTTGACATATTGTTTCACAGTGCCTTCAGAGAGAAATAACCTCTCTGCGATTTCGCGGTTGCTCAGACGGTCGGTGATCAAAGCTGCGATTTCTGCTTCTCTGCTGTTCAACATATTTAGGATCTCAGGTCTGGAATTACGGCTGGACAGGCGGAGGCAGTGTTGTTCATAAACAGAACCAAGGGAAAGGATCCGGTCTGTGAAAGGCTCTGATGCTATGGAATTAATACTGCCCAGCACGTCCTTGATATAGGTATAATTTTCTACAAAAGGAATCAGAAAGCCATCCGGCATGGCGTGTCCTAAGGCTTTCTGCAGAAGCTGTCGTGCATCATGATGTTTGCCCAGCATTGCGTAAGCAGCAGCGGTCTGGATCTGAACGTGGAGAGACACAAGTTCATAGTGCATTTTCTCACAGACAGGCAGAAGCGTTTCGCTTCTGCCTATAACTTTTGCGTACATTTTCTGTGAAAGAAAGACCTGATTCTCGATCATTTCCATCATAGGTCTGCAGGGAGAAAGAAAGCTGACAGTGGATAACATATGGTCTTTAAATAATGCAGGAATCTTTTCCGGCATTCTAATTAATGCATAGTAGTAAGCATAAGTACTGTCAAAAATATTCAGCCACATCATATTGTGGAGAGACAGAAGCTCCTTACGCTTTACTTCAGGGTTCTTCACAAAGGTGACACTCTCCTGAAAAAGGGAAAGCCTTGCAGCAAGGAAATCACAGCAGAGCGAAATATTGTGCTGTCCGTTTGATGCAATGGTGGAATAAGTCTGCTCCAGCAGAATCTGTGCATCTGAAAAATTCCCCTGCATAAATGCTGCCTCTGCATTCATGAGCAATTCCGCACCCTGTCCATGTCCCTGGGTAATCCTGTAATAGTGGGGCATACATTCATTCATAGCTGTCAGTTCTGCATCCAGGGTTCCGGATCTGCGGTGAAACATCATCAGAACAGAAGGAGAACCGAAGGTCCAGCTTCCTGTTTTGCGGATACTGATGGCAGGTCTGGTCATTTTGGAACTGGCCTGACGGTGCAGAACGCTCATACCGGTGATATCGTTATACATCAGAAAACTCATAATAAGATCACATTCTCCGGAGAGATTCTTTCTCTCATCTTCGGACAAAGTGTTATCTTCAGCTATGGTATCTGTCAGAAGCTGCTTCAGTTCCAGCATTTTGGGAATCTGATGCCAGGTAAACATACGGCGCATTAATACGAGAAGGGCCAGAGGCCTGTTCTTCAGGATTTCTGTTGGACAGACATCAAGAAATGCGAGAACCTTTTCCGGCGAAAGAGAAGCCAGGAGGATTCCTGCATCCTTTTGGATAACAGCAAGTGCTGCATCATAGTTAAGAGCCTTGTTATAGGCAGCAAGTGCCTGCAGGAACTGTCCCCGGGATTCATACCATTGTCCGTAACGATTCCGGAAATCTGTCTGTTTTTCATGGGAAAGCATGGCAAAGGCACGCTGTGTACATTCCTTCATCATATGGTGAAAACGGAAGCTGACTTCATCGGGCAAAGGAGTGATAAAAGCATTCTGCCTGGTCATAAGGGAAAGAATCTGTCCGGCTTTCGGATTCCCTGTAATAAAAAGTGCCATTTCAACGGTAAATTCATCTGCAAGTCCCATAACAGTGAGAAATTCCTGCTGCGCATCAGAAAGGGGTGCGATCATGGCAGAGGAAAACATATCATAAATGTTAGAAGTATGGTCGGGAAAGTGTCCGTTTTCAAAAAAGGTACAGAGATTCAGATAGACTGCAGAGAACCATCCCTCACTGGAATAGAGAAGCGTGTTCAACTGATCTTCGTTCAGGCTGGCACCGCAGCGATGGGTATAGACAGAAAGCTCCTGCCGATTCAGACACAGATCCCTTGTATGGATCTGATATAATTTTTTGCCAAGACGGAGAATTTCTTTTCCGGACAGAAAAGCATTTCTGCCGGATACGATCAGGTGGATATTTTCAGGCAGTCTGTTGGCAAGCATACAAAAATAATCTGCAACATGAGGTTCACCCAGCAGATGAAAATCATCAATAAAAATGTAGTAAGAGGTCTGACTGCTCAGGGAATAACAAAGCTCATCAGCAAGCATCCCGGCACCGGCAGCATCTGAAGGGCAGCTATAATTATCCAGAAAATCAAGCCCTGCGAAGGCAAATGCCTTCTGAACGCTCTGCCAGAAAACAGACAGATTATCAGAATAAATACTGATCCGGATCACACAGGAATTTCCGTTTTTGCTCTGTTTGTCCAGATACCAGTTGATAGCAGTTGTTTTTCCATATCCCATGGGAGCGGTCACAGCAGTGAATGCAGATTGTGAAATCGGCTTCAGATTCTCCTGCAGACGCTCAGAGATGTAAATTGTATTCAGACTATATTTCTTTTTAGACATCTGTAAAACCCCTCACTTGATACGATATGTTTCATTTTAACATATAAAGTATCAAAATGAAACTTTTTCCCAGGTGGTTTTTCAGGCAATATCTGCCGTCACTTTTGCTATACAGGGGGCACTTTTTGGTGCCGAAAAGTGCATTATCAAATGAAAAGAAATCAGTTATAATTACAGGTAACATAAGCCTATAACCAAGCAAAGATATGCAGGGGTAAATCGGAAGTTGAAATTACAATATGTAAATACATAGTAATAATGCCCAAAAACAGAAGATACATTTTTAGCAAAAAACGCTTTTGAAATCAAAGTAAAATGGCTTTATAATAAAAATAAGGGCGAGTAGCGTAATGGTAATGAGTCGGAAAACAACAGTTATGCTGCTTGTTTTTATAAAATGAATTTCAGGAGGAACTGCATATGCATGAGCATGAAATTTTTATTGAGGATATAAATCCGTGTGGAGGAGAACAGTACAGTAAAAAAACTTTGATCGAGGCAGAAGCAGCCAGCCCGGAAGCTTATGTAAAAGAAAATGGAAGATTTCCGATTCTGGAATCCATACGCAACGAGAGTGGAGATGTTGTAATAGTAACAGGAGACAATCAGGGTTCTTTGGTACGTTATACTTTTACAGAATAAGAATGCCGGTCAGCAAGGAGTGGATTTTGTGAAATATGAAATTGGAGACTTTGTCAGCAAACCAGTTACAGGTATCTGTAAAATAGAAAATATTTTATATTTGAATCCGCAGGATGAAAAAAACGATAAGTTATATTATCTGATGAAACCAGTAGAAGATGAAAAGGACAAAATATATGTTCCTGTTTCAAGCTCAGATTCAAGACTGAGATTATGTCTGACAAAAGAAGAAGCCTGGAATCTGATCAAACGAATTCCGGATATCCCGACAGCATGGACAAACAATGAAAAAATGAGGGAACAAAATTATAAAGAAGCAGTAAGAGCAAATAACCCTGAGGCATTAGTTGCCATTATAAAAATGATTTATCAGCGGAAGCAGAAAAGACTTGCACAAGGGAAAAAATGTACTGCTACAGATGCAAGGTATTTCCAGATAGCAGAAAATCTGTTATATATGGAACTGGGAGTTGCACTTGAAAAGCCAAAGCAGGAAATCTGTAAAACGATTATTGATTACATCAATCAAAATAAAATAGATTGATGTGCATTATAAAAAATATTTTGTTTGACTTTTAAAAAAACAGGAAATATAATGATAACGAACGAGTAGCAGATGAGCGTAAATCCAGTTTCATGCTACTCGTTTTTCTTTTGTTAAAATAGAATATTTGCCATGAAAAAGTGTGTAGCCTGTCAGCGTAAGTCCAGCTTATGTGACAGGGTGCGCACTTTTTTGCGCAGAAAAGAGAGGAGTTAAAGTAAAATGGCAGAAAGTAACAAGATGAAGGATATGCCGGTGAATAAGCTGATGATCCAGATGGGAATCCCTATGATCTTATCCATGGCATTGCAGGCGGTCTATAACATTGTAGACAGTGCGTTTGTAGGAAATATGAGAGTGGGCAGTGAAGCTGCATTAAATGCCCTCACTCTGGTATTTCCGGTTCAGATGCTTATGGTAGCGGTAGGAATCGGAACAGGTGTAGGAACCAATGCACTTCTTGCAAGGACACTTGGACAGGGAAACAGGGAAAAGGCTGCAAAGGTAGCAGGAAACAGTCTGTTCCTGGGTGTGATCATTTACGTGGTCTGCTTACTGTTTGGTATTTTTGGAGTGAAAGCATATATTTCATCACAGACAGTTGATGCAGAAGTACTTGAAATGGGAGTCAGTTATCTGCGTATATGCTGTGTGATTTCTTTTGGTATTATTTTCTTTTCTTTATTTGAAAAGCTATTACAGGCAACAGGTCGTTCTCTTTATTCTACAATCGGACAGGTGGTTGGTGCTGTTGTAAATATTATTCTCGATCCGATCATGATCTACGGTATTGGACCTTGCCCTGAAATGGGAGTGAAAGGTGCAGCTTACGCAACTGTAATTGGTCAGGTTGCTTCTGCTGTATTGCTGCTTATTTTTCATATGAAACTGAACAGGGAATTCGGGCATGGACCGAAATACATGAAACCGAATGCTGGTGTTATAAAAGAAATCTATGCAATCGGACTTCCGGCAATTATTGCGCAGGCTCTGATGTCTATTATGGTTTATGTGATGAATCTGATCCTGAAGTTCAATCCATCAGCACAGACAGCCTATGGATTGTTCTATAAAGTCCAGCAGTCTGTTCTCTTCCTTGCTTTTGGTCTGCGAGATGCGATCACTCCGATCATTGCATTTGCTTATGGAATGAGAAGTAAAAAGAGAATTCAGGATGGTATCAAATATGGACTTATTTATACCATTGCATTAATGATTCTGGGAATTGCAATTACGGAAATTTTCCCCGGAGCATTTGCAATGCTGTTTAATGCAGGACAGTCAAGAGAATATTTTATTGCCGCGATGAGAGTGATTTCAGTGAGTTTCTTGTTTGCCGGAATTAATGTTGCTTATCAGGGAATTTACCAGGCATTGGATGGTGGCCTGGAATCACTGGTGATTTCACTTTTGAGACAGCTGATTATTATCCTGCCACTGGCGGGAATCTTTTCTCTGTTTGTCAGAAATGGTCAGATGGGAGTTTCGTTGATCTGGTGGGCATTTCCAATTACTGAAATAATTTCATGTTTTGTGGGATATGTATTTTTAAAGAAAATCAGAAAAAATAGGGTTGATGTTTTAAACTAGGAGGAATCAGAGATGGCAAAAAGAATTATTACGATCAGCAGGGAATTTGGAAGCGGTGGACGTTTTATCGGAGAAGAAGTGGCAAAGAAACTCGGAATTGCCTATTATGATAAAAATATCATTGGTCAGATTGCAGAAAAGTCCGGCTTATCACCGGAATATATTCAGGAAAATCTGTGGAGGACATGGTGTATGAGGCACAGAGAAATATTATTTTAGAATTGGCTGAGAAGGAGCCTTGTGTGATCATTGGAAGAAATGCAGACTATATCCTGAAAGACCGGGATGATGTGCTGAATGTATTTATTCATGGGGACATGCCGGAAAAAATAAAGCGTATCACTGGTTTATACAATGTAAAAGAGAAGGAAGCTGTGAAAATGATGGCAGACACAGATAAAAGGCGAAGAACAAATTATAACTTTTACACAGATCAGAACCGGGGAAAAGTCAGCAATTACACACTGTGCCTGAACAGCTCACAGCTTGGATATGACAGATGTGAGATGATAATTATGGAATGCGTGAAATAAAAACAGATTATGTTTTTTATTCAAATTGACTGAGTGGAAGATCCCTTTTTCTATGTAGTGTATCTGTAAAATAAAAGAGGCAGATATAATGAAAAGGAATAAACCAGCTTGTATCATTCAGGTAAGAGTTAAGTGATGGAAGAATTTCAGATAATAATAGTTACTTTGCGCATTTTGTGTTATAATTGAAATTAACAGGAAATGATAAATATCTGCAAAATGAATGTTTATCAGGAACTTACCGGAGGACATTTTAGTTAAGGCATAATAAATTTCGGACTTTGTAAAATGCAAAAGGGAGATCAATGATATGAGAAAAAAAACAGTTCAAACAAGCAGTACCAAAAGCAGTACCAAAAGCAGTACCAAAAGCAGTACCAAAAGCAGTACCAAAGGCAATGCAAAGAGTAATACAAAGAGCAATGAAAGAAACAGCGTAAAAAGCAGTGCAAAAAACAGTCCTCAAAAAGCTGTTAAGACTGTTGCTCCAACAGTAGAGAATGTTTCTGTTAAGCAAGCCGTAATTGTTCAGGAGCCATCTGTTGAACAGAATGAACAGAACATTCCAACGAGACAGCCTGATCTGGGACCGCGAAGAAGTGTAGCCTTCATTGGATCAGAATGTTATCCATTTGTTAAGACCGGCGGATTGGGAGATGTAATGTCTGCCCTGCCAAAGAGTCTGGCAAAATTAAACATTGATGTTAAGGTCATTATTCCAAGATACAAATGTATTCCTCAGAAATTTCAGGAAAAGATGGAATACAGGGGTTCCTTTGATATGAATCTCTGCTCTGATGGAAAGCAGTATTATGTGGGAATTATGGAATATCAGGAGGATGGGGTTGTCTATGATTTTATAGATAATGATGAGTTCTTCTCCTGGGGAAATCCATATACGAATCTCATAGATGACATTCCGAAATTCTGTTATTTTGCAAAAGCTGCCCTTGCTGCCCTTAATTATCTGAACTGGACTCCTGATGTAGTACATTGTCATGACTGGCAGGCAGCTTTAGTACCACTTTATCTGAGAACCTGTTTTCAGGATACAGATGTAGGACGTGCAATTTCAGTACTCACAATACATAATCTGAAGTTCCAGGGTATTTATGACAGAAAAAAGATTCAATACTGGTCAGGACTTCCTGATTATGTATTTAATAAGGACTGCATGATCCAGAACTGGTTGGATGCCAATATGTTAAAGGGTGGCATCGCTTACAGCAATAAAGTTACAACTGTAAGTAACACCTATGCCTGGGAGATTCAGACAGAGGAATATGGAGAGGGACTTGCAGAGCATTTAAGATATCACAACAATAAGATTTTGGGAATTGTGAATGGTATTGATACGGATATCTGGAATCCTGCAACTGATAAGCTGTTAGCTGCTGATTATGATGAGAAGTCAGCGATAAAGAATAAAAAGGTTAATAAAAAAGCTCTTCAGGAATCTCTGGGGCTGGATGTAGATGAGCATAAGATGGTAATCGGACTTATTTCACGTCTCACCAACCAGAAAGGTCTTGATCTTGTAAATGACGTAATCCCGGGAATTATGGATGAACATACGCAGGTGGTTGTTCTTGGTACTGGTGATTCTCAGTATGAAAATACATTCCGCTATTATGAAAACAAATATAAAGGCAATTTCTGTGCATATATTGCTTACAATGAAAATGTGGCTCATAATATTTATGCAGGATGTGATGCACTTCTGGTTCCATCAAGATTTGAACCATGTGGACTTACACAGCTTATAGCCATGAGATATGGTGCAGTTCCGATTGTAAGAGAGACCGGAGGACTCAAAGATACGGTTCAGCCTTATAATATGTTTGAAAATACAGGAAACGGTTTTACATTTGACAGATATGAAAGCGGGCTGCTTTATGACGCGATCAACAGAGCAAAGACGCTCTATTTCGAGAACAGGAAATCCTGGGATGATATGGTGATCCGCGATATGAATAAAGATGTTTCCTGGGAAAAGAGTGCAAAACAGTACAAAGATATGTATGTAGGTTTAACGCCAAGAAATTAGAGTAGAGAATTTAGATTCTTTTTAAAAGCGTATATCACATAGCATCAGCATATAATAAAGTTATAATTGTATTTTTGGAATGGATTCTGTAGAATGGAACCAGAAAAGCTGTATGAGAGGGAATAGAGGAATTTTTGAATATATTGTTTTGGTGTTACCGCCACTTCTTATAATGCCTCCGCCAAGTATCATATTTTCAGTTAAAAATAAAAGACATCAGCATAAATTCGCTGATGTCTTTTATAAATAGTAGTTTATTGTTTATAAATAATTTACTTTGTGTCCTGCAGTGCAAGATAACCTTCTTCGCCTGTACGGATTTTAACAACATTTTCAATATCATATACAAATACTTTACCGTCACCGATCTGGCCTGTATGAAGGACTGCTTTGGCAGTTTCAATAACTTTCTGTACAGGTACGAGACTGACAACAATCTCAATCTTGATCTTAGGAAGAAGATTCATTTCCATCTCAACACCACGATAGTAGGATGGAGCACCTTTCTGTACACCGCATCCGAGAACGTTTGTAATAGTGATACCTGTAACACCAATCTCGTTCATTGCCTGCATAAATTCATCAAGCTTATTCTGACGGGTGATGATAACAACTTTTGTAAGCTTATGAACGCCTTCTTTCGGAAGTTCAGGAACTGATTCAGCAGGAGCAGAAGGTCTGGCTGTGACAACAGGAGCTTTTATGGAAGTTCCCATAGGAGTCGGAACGCCAGACATTGCGAAACCGTCATAAGCACTTGCAAGACCATGTTCTTTGGAGTCAAGACCTGTGATCTCTTCTTCAGCTGAAACACGAAGTCCGATTGTATGTTTGATTACCTGGAAGATAATTGTCATAGTAACAACAACCCATGCGATTGTGATGATCATACCTGTGAACTGAACACCAAATCCGTGGAAGCCGCCGCCTGTAAGAAGTCCTTTCCAGTCTGTGCCTGATCCATCGGAGAAAAGACCAACTGCAAGAGTACCGAAAGCACCGTTTAAACCATGAACACCGACAGCACCAACAGGGTCATCGATTTTCAGAACCTTATCAATAAATTCAATACCAAATACTACGATAAAACCGGAAGCAACACCGATGATCGCTGCAGATGTAGGAGAAACTGTATCACATCCTGCTGTAATTGCTACAAGTCCTGCAAGAGAACCGTTCAGAGACATGGAAACATCCGGTTTTTTGTAACGTACCCATGTGATGATCATAACAGTTACAGTCGCAACAGCTGCTGCAAGGTTAGTAGTAACGAAGATTTTACCTGCACTTACGATTGCATCGCCTTCCATACTTACTGTGGAAGCACCGTTAAATCCGAACCAACAGAACCAGAGGATAAATACACCTAAAGCACCAATTGTAAGGTTGTGTCCCGGGATAGCTTTTGATTTGCCGTCTTTTGTATACTTGCCGATACGAGGTCCAAGGATGATGGCACCGATCAGAGCTGCCACACCACCTACCATATGTACTGCACAGGAACCAGCGAAATCATGGAAGCCCATCTGGCTGATAAATCCGCCGCCCCAGATCCAGTGTCCGGATACCGGATAAACAACAAGACTGATCATAAGACTGTAGACGCAATAGGAAAGGAACTTGGTACGTTCTGCCATTGCACCGGAAACAATTGTTGCGGATGTTGCACAGAATACTGTCTGGAAGATTAAGAATGCCCAGAAAGGGACTCCGTCAGGAAGCATTCCTGAACCATAGTGTGCCTCTGTGGCAATACCACCGATCTTTCCGATAAATCCATTACCTGTACCAAACATCAGACCAAAGCCAACCAGCCAGAAGACAGGGGTTCCGATACAGAAGTCCATCAGGTTTTTCATAATAATGTTACCTGCGTTTTTAGCTCGTGTGAAGCCTGTTTCTACCATTGCAAATCCGGCCTGCATAAAGAAGACCAGCGCGGCGCCGACCAGCACCCATATTGTGTTTACTGCGGAAAATTCCATAATAATATTCCTCCCTCATAAAAATTTCCTCATATTTTATAAAATGCAAAAAGCGCAATGCCTGGAAATGTAGCCAGTTCATCGCGCTTTTGCGAATATAAAATCCATATTTATACTGTATTGTATAGCTGATGTAATAAAAAAGACATTTCGTGCGACTGTATGCAATACAGCTTAAAATCAAAATTATATGTAAAACAGGGGAACATCAAAATATCGTGTGATTAATGGATGAGGAAATCGATAATGAATTATGAAGTAGAGTTCATAAAGATATTCCCCTGTTATTACCTGTTAGTTAAACGGAAAACAGAAGCTTGTCATATGTAGGATATGGAAGCAGTGCATCCGGGATCAGAGTTTCTGCTGCGTCTACAGATTTTCTGAGTTCATCCATATCAGAAAGAACAACTGTCTGGTATGCTTTTGCATTAGCCAGAGGATCTTCTGTAGCAAGCGCTTTGGCAGTATCTGCTTTTAAGGTCTCGAGACCTGTGGAAATCTCATCAGCAAGCTGTGACAGCTCTTTGATCAGTTTTCCTTCAGAAGCTGTGCTGACATCTGAAACAACTGATTTTTTAGTAACAGCAGTAGCTGCAACTTTGTCGATATATGCGAATACAGATGGAAGGAAATCCTTCTGTACCATTTCAACCATAGTATTGGACTCAATGTTAAGGATCTTGGAATAGGATTCCAGCCAGATCTCATAACGGGATTCAATTTCTTCTTTTGTGAAGATATGATATTTGGTAAAGAGTTCAATATTCTTGTCTGCGATCCACTGAGGAAGAGCATCCGGTGTAGATTTCAGGTTAAAGAGACCACGTTTTTCAGCTTCTTCGATCCATTCGTCTGTATAACCGTTTCCATTAAAGATAACACGTTTATGATCAATAATTGTCTTCTTGATCAGTTCGTGGATTGCATCCTCCATCTTGTCTTCCGGTACATCCTTTAACTGCTCTGCAAACTGGTGAACACACTCAGCAACAGCAGTGTTTAAGATAATGTTCGGGTTTGCAACAGAAGCTTCGGAACCAAGCATACGGAATTCGAATTTGTTCCCTGTAAATGCGAATGGTGAAGTACGGTTTCTGTCTGTATTGTCTTTTACGAAATGTGGAAGTACTTTTGCACCGATATCCATCTGGACTGCACGGCTTCCTGCAAAATATTCGTCATTTTCGATAGATTTTAATACTTCTGTCAGTTCATCACCGAGGAATACGGATACAACAGCAGGCGGAGCCTCGTTTGCACCAAGACGGTGATCATTTCCTGCACTTGCTACAGAAATACGAAGTACATCTGCGTATTCATCAACTGCTTTGATAACAGCTGTCAGGAAAATCAGGAACTGTGTATTTTCAGCAGGTGTTTTTCCCGGATCAAGGATATTTACACCGGTATCTGTAATCATAGACCAGTTGTTGTGTTTACCACTTCCGTTGATTCCCTCAAATGGTTTCTCGTGAAGAAGGCATACAAGTCCGTGCTTGTCGGCAACTTTCTTCATTACTTCCATTGTTAACTGGTTGTGGTCAACCGCAACGTTTGTTGTATCGAATACAGGAGCCAGCTCGTGCTGTGCAGGAGCAACTTCGTTATGTTTTGTTTTGGCAGGAATACCAAGTTTCCAGAGCTCTACATCCAGGTCATGCATATAAGCTGCGACACGAGGTTTCAGAGCACCGAAGTAATGATCTTCCATTTCCTGGCCCTTAGGAGCAGGAGCGCCGATCAGTGTACGTCCGCAGAATACAAGGTCTTTTCTCTGCTTGTATAATTCCTTGTCTACCAGGAAGTATTCCTGTTCAGGACCTACAGTTGTATTTACGTGTTTGACATCTTTATTTCCTATTATATGGAGAAGGTTTGTAGCTTCTTTATCAAGTGTCTGCATGGAACGAAGGAGAGGAGTCTTTTTATCAAGAGCTTCTCCGCTGTAGGAGCAGAATGCTGTAGGAATGTAAAGAGTTCCGTCTTTGATGAATGCCGGTGATGTCGGATCCCATGCTGTATATCCTCTTGCCTCGAATGTGGCACGAAGACCGCCTGACGGGAAACTGGAAGCATCCGGCTCACCTTTTACAAGTTCTTTACCTGAGAAATCCATGATCACCTGACCATCTCCTGTAGGAGAAATGAAGCTGTCATGTTTCTCTGCAGTTACGTTTGTCATTGGCTGGAACCAGTGAGTATAATGAGTGGCGCCGTTCTCGGTAGCCCATTCTTTCATTGCAACAGCAACGGAGTTGGCAACATCAAGTTCAAGGTGTGTACCGTTCTCGATTGTTTTCTTTAATGCTTTGTACATGTCTTTTGGCAGTTTGCTTCTCATTACTTTGTCGTTGAAGACCAGGCTGCCATACAGTTCAGGGATATTCTGTGCCATATAGGTACTCTCCTTTCGGTTTGCAATATTTTCTGAATATGTGTAGTGCCGCTGCAGATCACTATTGTGACTGTCTGCGGTTTTCGTCTCATAGAAAATTCCTCATCGAACATTTTCTATGAAACGAAAGTTTTATAAAACGAAAAAGGCGCCCTGGATGAGATCTCTGTAGATCTTTCCAAAGCGCCTTTGCTTTATGTGCTGTACTATAAACGAAATGAAAACAGATGTCAAGCACTTTTTTTGAAAAAATTCAGAAAAAATTTTTGAGATATGACAAAAAAAGGATAGGTTGACAAATTTGTTTCTATTATTATAATTTGAATTTGGAACCTGCCAAACATAAGAAAACAATGCCGGCGGGTTTTGAAAGTAAAGTTAAAGTCAGACAAGAGAATACGATCGGAGGAAATCAGATGGCTGGAATAAAAGAAGAGTGCGGCGTCTTTGGGATTTATGATCTGGATGGCGGCAATGTAGTTCCGTCCATATATTATGGACTGACTTCCCTGCAGCACAGAGGACAGGAATCCTGCGGACTTGCAGTTTCTGATACTAAGGGAGAGCGTGGAAATGTGAAGTTTCATAAGGATCTGGGACTTGTAAGTGAAGTTCTCAGACAGGATGTTGTCCGTAAATATGAGGGGGATATTGGTATTGGTCATGTAAGATATTCCACAACAGGAGCTTCTGTTGCAGAGAATGCACAGCCCCTTGTTTTGTCTTATGTAAAGGGAACTCTTGCACTTGCACATAACGGAAATCTGGTTAATACACCGGAACTGAAATGGGAACTGATCCAGAATGGAGCGATTTTCCATACAACTACAGATTCAGAGGTTATTGCGTTCCATATCGCAAGAGAACGTGTGCATTCTAAAACAGTAGAAGAGGCAGTGCTAAAGACTGCAAAGAAGATCAAAGGTGCATATGGTCTGGTAGTTATGAGCCCGAGAAAACTGATCGCAGTCCGCGACCCATATGGACTGAAACCATTGTGTCTCGGTAAAAGAGGAAATGCTTATGTTATTGCTTCTGAGAGCTGTGCTCTGACATCTGTAAGTGCGGAATTTATCCGTGACATTGAGCCGGGTGAGATTCTTACGATTACAAAAGACGGACTGAAGTCAAATAAAGAGCTTGCGTCTGCTGCTGCAAAACGCGCGCATTGTGTGTTTGAGTATATATATTTTGCAAGACTTGACAGTACCATTGATGGGGTGAAGGTCTATGATGCCAGAATCCGCGGCGGTAAATCTCTTGCCAAGTCTTATCCTGTAGAGGCAGATCTTGTAACAGGTGTACCGGAGTCCGGACTCCCTGCTGCAAAGGGATATTCCGAAGCATCAGGAATCCCGTTTGCATTTGCGTTCTATAAAAACAGCTATATTGGAAGAACATTTATCAAACCGACTCAGGAAGAGCGTGAGTCCAGTGTTCATCTGAAACTGAGTGTGCTGGAATCTGTTGTAAAAGATAAGAGGATTGTTCTGGTGGATGATTCCATTGTTCGTGGAACAACCATTGCAAACCTGATCCACATGTTAAAAGAGGCGGGAGCAAAGGAAGTGCACGTACGTATCAGTTCACCGCCATTTTTACATCCATGCTATTTCGGAACGGATGTGCCGTCAAATGATCAGCTCATTGCAGCCAGCCACAGCACGGAGGAAATCTGTAAAATGATCGGAGCAGATTCTCTCGGATATATGCAGACAGATTATCTGGAAGGAATGGCGGGCGGTCTGCCGTTATGTAAGGCATGCTTTGATGGAAATTATCCGATGGAGATTCCGGATTATACAAATGCGGAGTTTGCAGATATTGTGAAGTGTTAAGCCGCAAAAATTCATAAAAAATGCAGAAACCTGTCGATGATATATGGAATCAATCTCACATAATGGTAAAACCAATATAGAATGAAGTTATATATAATGTATAAAATAATGCTGTGAAAACGTATATAAACGAATAAAATACACAATAAAACCCCTGCGCTTTATAAAAATTGGATAAATTTAAAAACTTGACAAACTCTGAAATGTGGAACATAATATGGGCGTCTGATAGAAAAAAACAAAGAATGTTTTCAGAAAGGGTGATCACGATGTCACAGAGTAAAATCAAGTTAAATGCAACTGAAGAGGTGCAGGAATTTGTGAATGCTGCAAGCAGATGTGATTTTGATATTGATGTTTATTACAACAGATTTTTAATTGATGCCAAATCAATCCTTGGTGTACTTAGTCTGGATCTGACCAGAGAACTGACAGTAGACTGTCACGGGGAGAGTCAGGAATTTAATCGTACATTGAAGAAATTTGCAGTTGCATAAATTTTACATTTTTATAACCGAATAATTATTGCAGAGAAGACGGGTCTGGAAGATGAATTTCTACAGATTCGTTTTTTCTGTATAATGAACTTGCGTTACTGTTCATATTCCACTATCCTGCGAGGTGTTTTGGCATGAATACGCCAAAATCCTGAGATATACTTGATTTGTTTAAAAAACAGAAAATTCATTATTGACAAACGAAAAAAAATGTTTTATAGTATAGCATATTTTTAAAGAAAGCCAATTGAACACATATATTATGGAAGATATGATGATCTGACAAAGGCGTCAGATGCAGAATACCAGATGGGTCAAGTGCCCTCTGATAGCTGCATCTGACGCTTTTTTATTAACAAAGGATGATGGAGGAGGAAATCAAAATGGCAGTGAAATACGTATTTGTCACAGGAGGAGTTGTTTCCGGTCTCGGAAAAGGAATTACAGCTGCATCTCTGGGGCGTCTTCTGAAAGCGAGAGGATACCAGGTAACCATGCAGAAGTTTGATCCTTATATCAATATAGACCCCGGAACCATGAACCCGATTCAGCATGGAGAAGTTTTTGTAACAGACGATGGTACAGAGACAGACCTGGATCTGGGACATTATGAGAGATTCATTGATGAGAGTCTTGATAAAAATTCCAATGTGACAACCGGTAAGGTTTACTGGTCTGTTCTTCAGAAGGAACGTCATGGGGATTTCGGTGGGGGTACCGTACAGGTAATTCCTCATATTACAAATGAGATTAAGAGCCGTTTCTACCGCGCCAAATCACCGGAGGAAAACAAGATTGCCATTATCGAGGTGGGAGGAACAGTCGGTGATATTGAAAGTCAGCCGTTCCTGGAAGCAATCCGTCAGTTCCAGCTCAATGTGGGACATGACAATGCAATCCTGATCCACGTAACATTAATTCCTTATTTAAAAGCATCTGAAGAACTGAAAACCAAACCTACACAGGCAAGCGTAAAGGAACTTCAGGGAATGGGAATCCAGCCGGATGTACTGGTGTGCAGAAGTGAACATGAACTGACAGAGGACATCAGAGAAAAAATCGCTTTATTCTGCAATGTACCTGTATCACATGTACTTCAGAACCTGGATGTAGAATATTTATATGAAGCTCCTCTTGCAATGGAAAGAGAGAAGCTTGCAGATGTAGTTCTTTCAAGTCTCCGTCTGGAAAACAGAAAACCGGATTTAAGTGACTGGGAGGAAATGGTAGAAAGTCTGAGAAATCCGAATAAAACAGTAAAGATCGCAATTGTAGGAAAATATACACAGCTTCATGATGCATATCTCAGTGTAGTAGAGGCACTGAAACATGGCGGAATTTCCTGCAGAGCCAAGGTAGAGCTTGACTGGATCGATTCCGAAGAACTGACAGAGAAGAATCTGGATCAGCAGCTTCACAATGTAGATGGTATTCTGGTTCCGGGTGGTTTCGGAAACAGAGGTACAGAAGGAATGATCCTGGCAGCACAGTATGCAAGAGTACATAAGATTCCATATCTTGGAATCTGTCTGGGAATGCAGATGGCAATCGTAGAATTCGCCCGTCATGTACTTGGATACGAAGATGCAAACAGTATTGAACTGAATCCGGAGACAAAGCATCCGGTAATTGCATTAATGCCGGATCAGGAAGATATCGAAGATATCGGTGGAACCTTAAGACTTGGAAGTTATCCATGTATTCTTGCAGAAGGTTCCAGATCCTATGAACTCTTTGGCAAAAAAGAAATCCATGAGCGCCACAGACATCGTTATGAAGTAAACAATGCATTCCGTAAAGAACTTCAGGAGAAGGGAATGAATATCGTAGGAACTTCCCCTGATAATCATATCGTAGAGATGATCGAGATCGCAGGGCACCCGTTCTATGTAGGAACCCAGGCCCATCCGGAATTCAAATCCCGCCCGAATCATGCACATCCTTTATTCAGAGGATTTATTCAGGCGGCTGTAGATTTCAAAAGTAATTAATTACTTTTGAAAGCCTCCGGCGGATTGCAGAACTGCGCAGAGGTAAATGTCATGCAAAGCATGACGCGCAGCTCGCAGCAAGTACGCTGGAGCGTACTTGATATTAATAAGTGAAGAACAGCAGAAAAAATAGAAAGGATGAGGAGATTATGAAAGAAGTGAGAGAACAGCAGCAACAGCAAGGTCTGTACCGGTCTGAATTTGAGCATGACAACTGTGGTATCGGAGCAGTTGTCAATATCAAAGGCAAGAAAACCCACGATACTGTTGCAAATGCATTAAAGATCGTAGAACATCTGGAACACCGCGCAGGTAAGGATGCAGAAGGCAAAACCGGTGACGGTGTAGGTATCCTTCTCCAGATTTCCCATAAATTTTTCAAGAAAGCCTGTAAGAAAGAGGGATTTGAGATTGGCGATGAGAGAGAATATGGCATCGCACAGTTTTTCTTCCCGCAGCACGAGATCAAACGCGCACAGGCAAAGAAGATGTTTGAGATCATTCTTGAAAAAGAAGGCCTGGAACTTCTTGGCTGGCGTCAGGTCCCGGTATTCCCGGAAGTGCTTGGACACAAGGCAAGAGAATGTATGCCATGTATTATGCAGGCATTTATCAAAAAGCCGGAAGATGTGGAAAAAGGTCTTCCATTTGACCGTATGCTCTACATTGCAAGACGTGAGTTTGAACAGAGTAATGATAATACTTATGTAGTTTCCATGAGCAGCCGTACCATCGTTTACAAAGGTATGTTCCTGGTTGGACAGCTTCGTACTTTCTTCGAAGACCTCCAGAGCCCGGATTATGAATCTGCTATCGCCATGGTACATTCCCGTTTCAGTACCAACACAAACCCAAGCTGGGAAAGAGCACATCCCAACCGCTTTATGGTACACAACGGTGAAATCAACACCATCCGCGGCAACGCAGATAAGATGCTTGCAAGAGAAGAAAATATGGAATCACCATATCTGGAGGGACAGCTTCATAAAGTGCTTCCTGTTGTAAACAGAAATGGTTCCGACTCTGCAATGCTTGACAATACACTGGAATTCCTGGTAATGAGTGGCATGGAGCTGCCTCTTGCAGTGATGATCACAATCCCTGAACCATGGGCAAACAATGACACCATTTCCCAGGCAAAACGTGATTTCTACCAGTACTATGCAACTATGATGGAGCCATGGGACGGACCTGCATCTATCCTGTTCTCTGATGGTGATGTTATGGGTGCAGTCCTTGACAGAAATGGTCTCCGTCCATCCAGATATTATATTACTTCTGACGGCTATATGATCCTTTCCTCAGAAGTAGGTGTTCTGCCAATTCCGGAAGAGAAGATCGTATTAAAAGAGCGTCTCCATCCCGGAAAAATGCTTCTTGTAGATACTGTAAAGGGAAAAGTGATCGATGACAATGAACTGAAAGAGGGCTATGCAAAAATGCAGCCATACGGTGAATGGCTGGACAGTCATCTGGTACAGTTAAAAGACATCAAGATTCCTAACGAAAGACCGGAAGAATATACACCTGAGCAGAGAGCACGTCTGCAGAAAGCATTCGGCTATACTTATGAGCAGTACCGTACTTCCATCAGAAACATGGCGTTAAACGGAGCAGAGAGCATCGGTGCCATGGGTGTGGATACCCCGCTTGCAGTATTTTCAAAACAGAACAGACCATTATTTGACTACTTTAAACAGCTCTTCGCACAGGTTACCAACCCTCCGATCGATGCGATCCGTGAGGAAATCGTTACCAGCACAAGTGTTTATGTAGGTAAAGACGGAAACCTGCTGGAGCAGAAACCGGAAAACTGTCAGGTATTAAAAATCAACAATCCGATCCTGACAAATACAGACATGATGAAGATCAAGAGCTTCAAGCATGAGGGCTTCAAGACAGCTGTTGTTTCTACCTTATATTATAAGAGCACCAAGCTTGAGAGAGCTATTGACCGTCTTTTCGTAGAAGTAGATAAAGCATTCCGCGAGGGTGCAAATATCCTTGTTCTTTCAGACAGAGGAGTAGATGAAAACCATATGCCGATCCCGTCACTTCTGGCAGTATCCGCAG